>JBAYOE010000041.1:0-10023 GCA_041678405.1 Sphaerochaetaceae bacterium
AGCCGTTGTCACGGCAGTTGTTTTATCGGTGGCAGTGATCCAGTCCCTCCCAATTTTTCATTCAAAGAGGTAAAAGAACCTTATACTATTTTCAGACGCCCCAAAAAGAAAGAAGGGAAAGTCAACTAGTTATATCTTTAACAAAAGTTATTAAAACCCGCAGAGCATTCTCGTTATGCCCCCCTTCGGGAATAATTATATCGGCATACTCCTTTGTCGATTCAATAAAATTAAAATGTCCAGGGCGCACTACTTCCAGATATTGACGGACAACAGATTCGACCGTTCTGCCTCTTTCACTCATATCTCTTAACAGACGCCTTATAAATCTTATGTCATCGGGAGTATCAACATAAAGTTTTAAATCGAGCAGGTCCCTGATTCTTTTATCGTAAAGAACCATAAGGCCCTCTATTATCACCAAGGGTTTGGCTTCCACCACCACAGTTTTTTCTTTTCTTCTGTGATGGACAAAATCGTATTGGGGCATGTTTATAGATTTGCCCTCTTTAAGTAAACTCAAATGCTCATACAAAAGGGGGGTATCAAAAGCATCGGGATGATCAAAATTATAAGCAGTAATATTTTCGTTACTAATATATGTGGCCGAGTGGTAGTAATTATCCTGTGGTATGAACACAAAATCGTTAATGACTTCACTTATCTTACGGACTATTGTCGATTTTCCCGACCCCGAACCGCCTGTAATACCAATTATTCTAACTTCCATTGCTTCTTTTCCCTCAATTGTATCACTTATTTTTTAAAAGAACCAAAAAACCCCAAGCTGTCAGTTCGTTCAATTCCACAGCAAACCACTTTCGTCCATAAACTTCTTGTGGATACAGACTATTTTCACTTGGAAGGATTTCAAAGATACCGTAGTAAGGAATTTCTGGTTTAGAGGCAAACAAAAGACGATGAACAACGTGTGAATTGTTTTCAACAATCCATTGCTCCCAGAAAGAGTTCTCAATACCGGTATCAGAGGGTATTGCATTTATTGCAACTTGATCATCATCTTCAACGACTATCCATTTGTGGTTTTTATAAACCGAGACTTCGATAAGGTCATCGGGAAATACAGTCCTATAAGAAACTCCTATTTTTCCTAACGCTAAACCAACCTCTTTCCTTAGTTTTTTTACCATCAATCACCTTCTAGCTATTTCTTTTAAAACGTTTGGCCCGATTTTTTAATCTGCTTATTTTAGAATCAACGCTTCTTATGGAGACCACAAGTTCACCGATTTCTCTTTTTAGAGAATCCGTCTCTTTTATAAGATCTAAAGGAGCCACTCCCATTTTAATATCTTTGGAAGAATCAAACAATTTTTGTTGTAGTTGCAGATGTTTTTCCCTCATTTGGGTCAGTTCTTTTTGGAAATGTTCTATTTCATTTTCCATTTTTTGGATTGCAATGAACCGGATATTCTGCAAAGTCATTCTACAAAACCTCCCTTGCAAAGAGAGTATACCACGGCCAATAAAATTCTGGAACTTAAACAAAACAGAAACTCCTGTCTCTATTTAGGTATAATTTTATCTCTTTTTAGGTGATTAGAAATTTATTTATAGAAGGGTAAAATAATATAGATGAAAAGAGATGAGTACGAACGACAAATTATTGACAACATTCGCAGATACAGACAAACTCGTGGTTTAACTCAAGAAGAGCTAGGCAGACGTTGTAACATGCCTACTGGTTACATCGGTGGAATTGAAACTTATAAACGGTTCCCAAAGGTAAAAAACCTTAAAAAAATAGCGGAGGCTTTAGAGATAGATATCGCCTACCTAATGAGTCCAAAATTAGCCAAACAAGTGCTGGAAGTCTCTGATGTAGCCAAAGGGCTTAACGAGCACATCCAGCTTTACTTAGATCAGGTGCTTAAACCTTCCGAAAAATAGTACTCTGAAGGAGTTGGATTACTACCCTCCCAAACAACATGCCTGTAGTGAAGAGGATCGGTATCACCTTCTGTATTTATTAAAAGAATATGGCTTTTATCATCAAGCTTTAATGCCTCTTTTAATTTTTGTCCTCCCTCCTGTTTTAACAAAGCAACTAAAAGTCCCAAAGTGACCGCCCCGCTTTCACCGCTGATTATCGGTGCATCATCTGCCAAAGGGGATGCATACATTCTCATTCCTCTTGCCGCAAAATAGTCGGGAGTTTTTATATATGAGGTCACACAGGTTTTTAATATATCCCAAGCTACCTCGCTTGGCATCCCACATGACAATCCTGCCATTATGGTCTCTAAATCTCCCTCCACTTGGTGGGCTGAGCCGTCATTTAAGAGGGCACTGGTGTAGATACAGGCAGCATTATCGGGTTCTACGGTCGAACACAGGGGAGCATCTTTATCTAAAAGAGAGTGGTAATAGCCAAAAATTGCAGCAGCCAAAGCCCCTACTCCCGCTTGAACAAAAACATGAGATGGTTTGGCAATTCCCAAAGAATTGAGCTGTTGCTGAGCCTCTAACACTATGGTTGCGTAACCTTGCATTATTGAAGTCGGTATTTTATGGTACCCCTCCCAGCTTGTATCACTGATAATTTGCCACCCGTATTTTTGGGCATCAACAATAATTTGACTGACAGCATCATCGTAGTTTCCATCGATGACAACAACTTTAGCCCCATATTGGCTTATTGCATCAATTCTGTTTTGACTGGTATCTT
The DNA here is from genome assembly GCA_041678405.1 of Sphaerochaetaceae bacterium. Taxonomy (GTDB): domain Bacteria; phylum Spirochaetota; class Spirochaetia; order Sphaerochaetales; family Sphaerochaetaceae; genus JBAYOE01. Next base: position 2,690 of record JBAYOE010000041.1, read on the forward strand.
TGTGGACATAAATAACACATTCATAACCAAGTTGCCCAGCTGCCCAAGCTAATCCCTTTCCGTGGTTACCATCGGTGGCGCTGGCAAACGTAGTACCTTTTAACCGATTGCGTACATTATCACTAAAAAGGTAGTTGTAACTCATTAAGCTGTCATCAATATTCAATTTATCTTGGATAAATCTATAGAGGGCAAAAGAACCTCCTAAAACTTTAAAACTGTTTAAATCTAAACGACAAGCCTCATTTTTTACCCAAATTCCACCAACCCCCAATAGCTTAGAGAGATTGGCAAGTTTAACCAAAGGACTCATTTTGTATCCAGGAATTTGTTGGTGAAAGTTCAGAGCTTTATAAGCCATCTCTTTTGAGAATGTCTCTTTAATTTTTTTCAAGTCTCCCAACTCACCGTCTCTGAGAAGATACGAAAAATCACTGTTGCCCTTTGTCATACCACACCTGCCTTTTTGTAATCGGGAGTTCTTTAAATAACCCTTAATGTCTTTAGCATAGGTCAGAAAACACCGCTTTACAACATTTATTACTAAAAGGAGTATCCAAAAGAGACCCCTATTTTTCTGAATCCAAAGGCTCCGTTGCTTATTTTTCTTGTTTCACTATCTATTTTTTCTGTTGTCATTTGGCCTTTAACCGTTAAGTTGTAGTGCTCTTTAAAATTGAGATTGGCAAACAGCGCCAAATCAAAAACCATCCCAACGTCAAAACTATTCTTTATATTCTCATATCTTGTTTCAAAAATGAGTCCTACCGAATCTATAGCTATTGGCATTTTATAAGTAAGAAGGTATCGCCCTTTATAACTCAACCCATTTCTGTAAAGCCCTTTTTGATTGAAGTCCCACCCCTTACCGTCTCTTTGAGCCGTATAACCTTTATAACCAACCTCTTGATAAACATCTAAAGAAAACCGGAGCCAATCGTTATCAAAAAATGTTTTTGTGTCAAAGCTAAAAGTTAAATTCCCGTATCCGTTGTAATAGAGGCCTCCCAAAGAGTCGTGAATTATATCGCTTCCACCATCTCCTATTGCCAAACCTTTGAAATTCAACCTGTCAAAATTCCATCCGGTTCCTAGCACAGCTCCCCCGCCAATCTCAACAAAATAAATAGGATTTAAAGCTGTGTCAAAACTTAGCACAACTGAGATGGGACTGACTGCCATTTTGCCGCCCAATTTAAAACCATTTTTATCAAAAGGGGCTTCTTTGCCTCTTAGAGTGGCCATTTTTACTGCATAGCCGGTTTCCAAAGTAATCTCTTCGGTTGTAGTTAAGGTAGCCTTTAGTTCTCCATTAATTTTGCCGGTGGCAAACAACGGTACAAGAGAAATAATTAAAGCCACACTGATAAAAGCAATCTTCTTTTTTAAGCCCATCGACACACCTTTTGTTTAAAAGACCTGTTTTAATATTCAAGCAGAGTATATCATTTTTAAAACAGAAAACCAGCACCCTAAAGGTACAATTCTTATTGTACTAAAGCTTTTTACCGGTTATAGTCTGCTTAATGTTAATCAATTCATTTATTCAGATGCTTCCCATTTTGTTGATTGCCTTAGGTGGTTATCTAACCAAGTCGGTATTTGACGTCGATTCGGTTCCGTTAGCCAAGGTCGCGGCAGATTTTTTTATGCCGATGCTGATCTTCCACTCTATCTATTTGAGTGACTTACACGGCAATCTCGTTTTAAAGATAAGCGGTGCCGTAATATTTATCGTAGCGTTACACATCGCTATTGTTTATCTTTATACCTCCGTTAACAAAATAGACTTTCGCGATTTCCTGCCGGCTACGGTTTTTATGAACTCGGGCTTTCTGGGAATCCCTTTGATGAGTTTATGGGGAGGCTTGGCCGCCGTTAACATAGTCATAATTTACGACCAGATTCTTACCCTCCTACTGATGAGTGTCGGGTTGATGATTATTACCGGAGGATTTAGTACCAAGTCTTTAACTGAACTCCTTAAATCTCCGATACTGTGGGCTGTAATATTGGGTTTTGTCTGTAAATATTTAAACATACCGATAGCCGAACCTATTTTGAGAACTTTGGAGTTTGGGGGAAATGTTGTTCCACCCCTGGCTACCTATCTTTTAGGATTGTCGCTTGCCGGACGCAAAGTTATTATTAACCGCCATGTTTTTGCGGCAATTATTTTAAAACTGGGTGTCGGATTTCTTTTGGGATTATTGGCTGCTTATATTTTCAGGCTGAGCGGACTTTCGAGAACCGTGGTTATAGTTATCTCTTCCCTCCCTTCAGCTGTTTTTACTTCGGTATTGCCTCTCAGATATGGGATAAAGGCTGAATACTCGGGAACCATTGTTATGTTAACAACAATTGTTTCGGTTGTTACTATTCCGATAGCATTTATGTTGGCAGGTTAAGGTTGGCAAAGTTACAGGAACGTTTTGTTAATGCGATTTTAAGAACTTTTTATAAAATTGCATTAAAAGTTAATTTTGACGAGTTTAATAAAGTGCCTCTAAAAGGCCCTTTTATCATTATAGCAAACCATACCTCTGCCCTCGACGGCCCAATGATGTATGTCTTTATGCAACCTAGGAAAATGGTAGCTTTAGCCAAAAAAGAACTTTGGGATAATTCTTCAACCCGTTATTTAATGAATCTGTGGGAATCTATTCCGGTAGACCGTGAAAACATGGAGCGAAAAAGCGTTCAACGCTGTTTTGAAATACTTGATCAGAATAACATTCTGGCAATCGCTCCCGAGGGAACCCGCAGTAAAGACGGAAGACTTCAGGAGGGCAAAGAGGGAGTTGCTTTTATTGCATTCAAAAAACAGGTTCCGATGATCCCGATTGCAACCATCGGAATGGAAAAAATTATCCCTAATCTTAAAAAATTAAAGAGAACAGAGGTAAAAGTCGTCATAGGGGAACCGTTTGAAATCATTCAAAAAGAAGGACGTTTAAACGCAGAGAACCGAAAGCAACTCATTGATGAGATTATGGGGCGATTAGTCGCTCTGCTACCGCCAGAATTACACGGTTATTATGCCGACAAACAGATAGATTTTACCTTAACTCAGAAAATAAGCCTGTAATTGACATTTAGCTTGCTCTATCGTTTAAGAGAATGTAGACTTTTCTCAATAACACTATAACAGGCGGATACCATTATAAACACTCTTAGCAAAAAAACTAAAATCGGTTTTGGAATTGGGGATTTAGGGGGAAACCTATTTTTCACAATTATCGGATTCTATCTTCTCTATTTTTTAACCGATATTGTCCATTTATCGGCTGCTTTGGCAGGAACTGTTTTGATGATCGGTAAAATCTGGGATGCAATAACAGACCCGATAACCGGTTATTTCAGTGACTTAACCCGCACTAGGTGGGGGCGCAGACGACCTTATATGTTTGTCGGTTCAATTGCTTCCTTTTTCCTGATGGGCTTAATATTTACCAAGCCCGCCATCAAAGATCAGATGCCGCTTTTTTACTACATGACTTTCCTCTACTGTCTATTAAATACTGCCTATACACTGGTAAATATCCCTTATGCAGCTCTGCTGCCTGAATTGACGGATGATTATAACGAAAGAACTATCTTAACAGGCTACAGAATGAGCTTTGCTGTTGTGGGTACATTCTTTGGAGCTGCAGCCGTAATTCCCGTTGTCAATATTTTTCATCCGACAGAGCTTGGTTGGGCTGTTATGGGCTACATAATGGGTGCGATTATGTTATTTACGATGCTGATTACAATCTGGGCTATAAGAGAACCAAAATATGTTAAGCCGCAACCCAGTGTCGGATTTTTAAAGACTTTTAAAGAAACTTTAACCAATAAGGTTTTTTTAACTGCGCTGATTCCCTGGACCCTCTTTATTACCGGAACAAGCATGGTTCAAGGTGCTTTGGTCTACTACTTTGCCTATATCTATGGCAATGAGGGGCTTTTCCAAATTGCATTGGTAGCGCTATTGACAACAAGTCTCCTGTTTATCCCTTTGTGGGTAAAGGTTTCTCAAAGAATCGGAAAGAAAAACTGTTATATAATCGGTATGATAATAATGAGTTTTGGGGTCTTGGTTTTCTCTCTTCTCGGAGAGCTAATCGGCCCGATGGGAGCTGTTGCTGTAATGGCTGTCACCGGCATCGGACTATCAACTCACTACGTTATGCCCCACTCAATATTACCCGATGTTGTTGAATACGATGCTATTCACAACAATATCCGTCGTGAGGGAGTTTTCTCAAGCATTTGGACATTTACCAGCAAAGTAGGCCAAGCTTTGGCGTTGGCCCTCAACGGTTGGATTTTAGCCCTATTCTCTTATGAAGCCGGAAAAAGTTCGGCTCTCTCTAATCTGGCAATAAAAATAATTTGTGGACCGATACCGGTTGTCTGGTACATAATCGGAATAATTATTCTCCGCTTCTACCCTATCGATAAAAAATATTACTCTGAAATGTTGGCTTCAAAGGAGTGACAGAATATGGCTAAGGAGGTTATTTGTTTTAAAAAACCGACACCAAGCAAGGGATTTACTAAGCCTAAATACTCGGAAGCAACAAGAAAATTTGTTAGGCTGGCAGGCCCGCTTTACTTAAGATTTGTTGAAGGCGTCAAAAGTGTTAACCTCCTAAATCCGCATCAGTTTATCTCCCATTTAGAAAACTTCCACAAAAATGAGCAAAGATTAATTTTGGTATTCAGACACGCAGCAAAAGAAGATGCCCCTGTCTTAACTTATGCCTTAAACAACAAGCTCTCTACTAAGAAATTTGATGCTCACGCCCAATTTATCTATGGGAGTGATGTCCTTAACTGGGCACCTAAAATTGCTTCATTTATATTCCCCCGCCTTGGCTCAATCCCTGTTCAAAACAGAAGTTCAAACAAAGAAGGGCTCTCGCTGTTGCGCCAATTGGTTCAAAACGGTAATTTCCCGATAGCATTGGCACCTGAAGGCCAAGTAAGTTACCATATGTATAATTGCAGTGAGATCTCAAGTGGAAGTTCTTCATTAGCTTCATGGGCATTGGAAACCTCAAATAAAGTGGCAATTGTCCCAATTGCAATCAGTTATCGTCACAGCAGTGAAGGTCTCTCATTTATCCGATTATTATTAAAAAAATGGGTCTCTTTAACAAATATAGAGCTTGGTGATATCGAATTATCCCCTGTTTTATCACTTTTAGAGAAGGCAACAGTTCATACAATTCAACTTCTTGAAACGTTTTATAAAATAAAGAATTCAGAAGATAATCTTCATATCAGAATACTACATATTTGTGAAAAAATTATGTCTCAAGCAGAGTTCGATGCCGACTTACAGAAAGACAAAAGCATGTTGGACCGCCTCTTTGTTTTAAGGTTTAAAGGATTAAACTCAATCTATGTCCCTAACTTTAACAGAAACGATTTATCGGTGGTTGAACAAAACGTTGCCGATTATGAGGCTGTCAAAGCCCATCTCTACCTAAGGGATTCGCAGGTTGTCGATGTTTTACAGTATATAAACCCCACGTACATAAAAAGTCCGTGCAGTATCGGCAGAGCCACCGAGTATGCTCTTAATTTACTCGATGTCTTAAACCGACTGAGTTGGGGAAATATAGATTCCCGTTACTCTCCCAAAAAGAAAGAGGCTTTTGTATACTTCGGAGATGCCGTCGAAATAGCAAAAGACTCGTTACCAAGTCGCAAAGAGACTCTTAACTTTCTTAATAAAGAGATCTTTGCTGCACTTCAAAAAAGCAGTGAAAATCTTGAGCCGTTAATAGAAACACAATTCATTGAGAACTAAAAGTTTAGAGTGAACTTGACTGTAAGATAAATAATTACGAGCTTTAATATATCAGTTGATATTAATAATGACCATAAGATGGAGGTCATAAATGATTAATGATAAAATCTACCATGATCCGGACCCTCAGGAGACAAAAGATTGGCTGGAATCCCTTGAAGGGGTGATTAAAAATGAAGGCCCTGAAAAAGCCGATCTTCTACTGAATGAATTAACCGACAGTGCCCGTAACTTGGGCGTTAATACCTCACCGGGAGTTATCAGTCCTTATGTTAACAGTCCTTTGCATAACGGAGAGGTCTCTTTACCCGCCGATGACTCGATTGTTGCTAAGAATGTTGCCGCACTTGTAAGGTGGAATGCGATGGCAATGGTGGCAAAAGCTAATAAGAAAGATCACTCAATCGGCGGTCACATAGCCAGCTTTGCCTCCTCCAGTGCTATTTATGAAGTTGGTTTTAACTGGTTTTTTAAAGGCCCAGATTCACCGTACGGAGCAGATATGGTCTTTTTCCAAGGGCACTCAGCTCCTGGAATGTATGCCAGAGCCTTTGTGGAGGGGAGGCTGACAGAAGACCAGCTGGATAATTTTAGACGGGAAGTTGGAGGAAAAGGACTTTCCAGTTATCCTCACCCCTATCTGATGCCCCACTTTTGGCAGTTCCCAACCGTTTCAATGGGCTTAGGACCGATGATGGCAATTTATCAGGCAAGATTTATGAAATACTTGGAAGCCAGAGAGTTCAAAGAGGTCGGTGACAGAAAAGTTTGGGTGTTTATGGGTGACGGAGAAAGTGACGAACCTGAATCCTTAGGAGCCCTTTCTCTCGCTGCCAGAGAGAAACTCGATAACTTAATTTTTGTTGTTAACTGTAACTTGCAACGCCTAGACGGTCCAGTCAGAGGCAACGGAAAAATAATCCAAGAACTTGAAGGTCGTTTTAGAGGAGCTGGGTGGAATGTAATTAAAGTTATTTGGGGTTCCGAGTGGGACTCTATATTAGAAAAAGATAAAAAAGGGATTTTACTTAAAAAACTCTCTGCAATGGTCGATGGAGAGTTTCAGACAATCCAGGCAAGAGGAGCTGCATACCTTAGGGAGAAGATCTTCGGTGACGATCCCTATCTTCAAGAGTTGATTGCCGATAAAACCGATAAAGATTTGTGGCAGCTGACCAGAGGAGGTCACGACCCAAGAAAGATTTACAAAGCATTTCATGCCGCATCTGAACATAAAGATCAACCGACTGTTATCCTCTTTAAAACCGTTAAAGGGTACGGAATGGGTAAGTCGGGAGAAGCATCAATGGGAACCCACAACCAAAAAGGGATGAGCAGTGATTCCCTTGTCGGTTTTAGAGACCATTACGATGTTCCCCTTTCGGATGACAAGCTGGATGAATTACCCTTTATTATGCCAAATGAGAATTCACCGGAAGCTGAATTTCTCAGGCGCAGACGAAAGGCAATGGGAGGCCCTATCCCATACCGGCAAGCTGACAGTGAAATTTTGAGAACTCCCCCTTTAAAA
>JBAYOE010000042.1:0-10019 GCA_041678405.1 Sphaerochaetaceae bacterium
AAAGTGAAATCGCATTTTTAGCTTATAACGGACTGGGTGATTTCTCTCAAAGAAAAGCTGATGATCTTAGGGCAATGTTCAGCACCATTTACAGCTATATCCAAGTTTTTGTAGCCGCAGACGGCCCAATAAAAACATTGGACGATTTTAGGGGAAAAGCTGTCGGAGTAGGTGCCGCCGGTTCAGGGGGAGAGATGGCTGCCAGAATGATTTTCGATTATTATGGTATCTCTTATGACGATATTCGACCTCAGTTTATCCCCGAGACAGAAGCAGTAAATGCCTTAAAGGATAACAGAATTGCCGGTTTTGTTTGTACCCACCCGTTAAAGTCGGCAGCCTTAATGGATTTAACAACAAGCATGAAAGTAAGAATGATTTCATTTAGGGATGAGCAATTCTACAAAGACTTCCCATTCTGGACCCGTTACGATATCCCAGCCGGAACTTACAACAACGTCAACGAAGTAGTAACCGTCCCTATCAGCAGGGTAACAATGCTAAGCTCCCTAAAATCTGGTCTCACTGAGGATGATGTTTATGGCATCGTTAAAGCTATTTGGGAAAATCCTGATGAGTGGTCTGAGGTAACGGCTTCCGTTAAGAGAGAAGTTTTATTGGAAACCGCATTAAATGAAATCCCAGTTCCCCTTCATAAAGGTGCCATTAAATACTTTAAGGAGATAGGCTTTGATATTCCAAAAGAGCTCTACCCTCCTGAAGCTCTTTAGTAAATCGTTTTTATTTTAAATGTGAGCTACCTCTTTTTGTGGGAGGTAGCTCCACTCTGAGGAGCTTTTGCCGTGGAACAACACAAAAAATTTTCATTATCAAAAATAAACTCACTCTTAATTCTTGGTCTTTCGACATACATAACTCTGTTTCACATATTCATAACCATCAGCACAAACATCAGTGTCATGCAACAGAGGGTAATCCACATGTTTACCCTGATGATTGTCTGGTTTCTATTGAAGATGGGCAGAAAAAATCAATCGAAAAAAGCCAATATTTTCAACTTTTTGTCAGCTGCCGTAGTAACAATCATATTTATCTATTTCCTTTTAAACACCCGTCCGACCGTCTTAATGGAGAAAGGGATTTGGGGAATTACTGTAGCTGACAGCATAATAGGTGTTATATTAATTCTCTTTATTTTAGAAGTTTCCCGAGAGACAATCGGGATGGCACTCCCAATTATTGCCATTGTATTTCTGTTGTACGCACTTTTAGGTCCTATGCTCCCTAAAATAATTGCCCACAGGGGTTACGACTTTAGCTATATCACCAGTTATGTTGCCTGGACAAATGAGGGAATTTACGGCACACCGATTGGAGCTGCAGTCTCTTTTGTTGTTCTTTATATAATTTTTGGTGAGCTTCTGGAAAAATTCGGTGCCGGAAAGTTCTTTATAGACCTCTCTTATGCTTTGACAGGAAGAATGAGAGGGGGGCCCGCAGAAGCTGCGGTACTTTCAAGTGCATTAATGGGTTCAATTAACGGCAGTGCAGTTGCCAATGTCGTAACTACCGGAACTTTTACCATTCCGTTGATGAAAAAGACAGGTTATTCAGCCGAGTATGCAGGAGCCGTTGAAGCTGTTGCTTCTACAGGGGGACAAATCTTGCCTCCGGTTATGGGAGCAGCCGCATTTGTAATGGCTGACATGACAGGTATCGCCTATTCGACAATTATAATTGCAGCATTGATTCCGGGACTGCTTTATTACATCAGCTTGGCTTTAACCGTCTACTTCCAAGCAGGAAAACAAGGGATAAAACCCAGCGAAGATGCCCGTTTCTTGAGGGCAAGAGATATCTTAAAAAAGGGCTATTACCATCTAATACCGCTCGCCGTCTTGATAGTTTTTCTAATCGGTTTTGGCTTTTCTGCAAGCTATTCCGCAATTTATGCAATCCTTTCAATTCTGATAATCGGAATTATACAATCACTGTACCATGAGAAAAAGTTTCCCTTGGATAAATTAAAAGAGGTTGTTATAAATACGGCAAAGTCAACTGTTCCGGTCTCAAGCGCATGTGCCTCTGCCGGTATTGTAATCGGAATTGTCAGTATGACCGGATTGGGAGTCAGATTTACCCAAATAGTTTTTCAGTTGGCACAAGGGCAATTATTCCCAATGCTTTTAATGATAATGGTTGCCTGTATTGTTTTGGGAATGGGTCTTCCGTCAACAGCTGCTTATGTAATAGCGGCTACCGTTGCAGCTCCTGCACTTTTAAAGGTTGGGATAGATCCTCTCTCCGCCAATCTGTTTGTTTTCTATTTTGCCATTATCTCTTTCATTACGCCTCCGGTGGCACTTGCTGCATATGCGGCAAGCGGAATAGCAAACTCAAATACGAACAAGACGGGATTTTTAGCATTTCGGTTAGGATTTTCCGGTTTTATAATCCCATTCTTATTTGTCTATTATCCGGCTCTTTTAATTGTAGGAACATCAGTTACGGCAACCCTCTATGCACTGTTGCTGGCACTGTTGGCTGTCATATTGATAGCGGCATCTTTTGAAGGGTGGTTTGGAATAAATATTCCCACGATTCTCAGATGGGTAATGATTGTGGTGGTAATACTGATAGTTCTTCCCTACTCTTGGAGCGATATTCTGGGCTTAATAATAGCTGCCGCAATATTTACTTATCTGTTAGTGATGTTCAAAAAAGGGCAAAAAACAGAGAATTAACCACATCCGAAGTTAAAAGGAAAATGGCTGTTTCTTACAGAGTTTTGAAACAGCCATTTTTTTATTTCAAGAATACGATTAAAGAACACCTACTTCTTTGTAGTACCTAAGGGCTCCGTCGTGAATCGGAAGGCCTGCTAAATCTTTAACAGCTTCTTCAATCTTTAAGTCTTTCAGAGGTGCCTGTGTTGCTTTTAACTCATCAATATTTTCCCAGAATGTTTTAGTTAAATCGTAAATAACATCATTATCTACTCTGGCATCGGTGAATATAGTTATTTTAATGGCACTGGTAGTAACATCCTTGTCTTGGTTGGGATAAGTTCCTGCAGGAATTGTGTGAGCCCCATACCATGGGAAATCTTTTTGTAACTTTTTAATAAGATCTAAATCGATATCTACAAGCTTCCCGTTGGCGGTAGAAAGCATCTCTGTAACTGCGGCATTGGGAATTCCTGCCATAATCCAAACACCGTCTATCTGTTTGTTTCTCATTAAATCAATTGCTTCGGTAAAGCCAATATACTGAACTTTAAGATTGTCGGGATAGTTTAGCCCAAGGGTGTTCAAATGGATATCGGTCTCTACTTCGGTAGTTGACCCAGGAGCCCCTGAAGCAAATCTTTTACCGGCTAGGTCTTTAAGGGAGTTTATTCCGCTGTTTTTTGAAACGACAACTTGGTTGGGATTGGGATAGAGTCCTGCCAATACCCGCAAATTAGGGTTGGGCCGGCCTTCAAAGGAACCGATTCCGTTTAATGACTCATACATTATGGAAGTTACGGCCACTCCCATTTGAGCCTCTTGATCGGCTACCATGTTAAGGTTTGCAATTCCTCCGGCACTTGCCTGGGCACTGGCTCTCACATTTGGAAGTTTGGTGTTCCATAGGTTTGCAATAGCTGATCCCAAAGGATAAACAGCCCCGGTTGTTGCGGCCGTCGGGAAATTAATTACCGCTTTTTTAGGCGCTTCTCCGGCTCCTCCGCCGAATATGAATGAGCCAATCACAACAAACACTACTAGCAAAGCAACTGTTTTTTTCATACCAATATCTCCTTATTTTTCACTGTTTTTCTTAGAATCTGTAGAATTATTACAAATACACATAAAGCAAAGCCGATTATGTCGGTGGTTAAGTTAACCTCAATAAACAGAAGACCTCCTATTACCATCAGCACTCTTTCAATTATTTTCATCCTTATAAAAAGGTAACCCTGTAACCCGGCAGAAAGAGCAATTACTCCGATTGAGCTTGTTAAAATCGCTCTTAAGGTCACTATCAAAGGAACTCCTTCAACCGTGCCTAAAAGCAGAACTGGGTTTATCAAAAAGAAGAACGGGAGGATAAACCCTGTTAATCCCAGCTTTACCGCAATCAAACTTGTTTTTGTCTGATCACTGTCGGCAATACCGCTGGCAACATAACTACTCATTGCCACCGGCGGAGTAATATTGGACAGGCAGGCATATATCAAACAAAACATGTGGGCGGTCATCGGAATGGCTCCGGCCTGTATTAAAACAGGAACTGAGACCGCTGAAACAATTACATAAGCTGCCACTCCGGGAACACCCATTCCCAAAACGGTACTCATTATCATAACCATCAGACCACCTATGAGCAGTTGGCCTTCTCCCACAACTTTTAAAATAACATAACCAAAATTCAGTCCCAATCCGGTCAAAGAAACAGTTCCTATAATAACACCTATTATTGCGGTACTCATACCCACTGCGATAGCGGACCTCGATCCTTCCACCGTTGCCTCAACAATCTTTTTCCAGTCCATCCTAGTCTCTTTTCTCAGCCAAGAGGCTCCGACAGTGACAAAAATCGAGACAACTGCTGCGTATAACGGAGTATAGCCAAAGCCCAAAAGAACAAGCAAAACAACAAGGGGAATTATTAAATGTCCCTGCTTTTTAATTACCTCCATTGCATCGGGAATATTCTCTTTACTTAAACCCGAAAGCCCCAGCTTTTTTGCCTCAAAATGGACTGCAAAGATAAGGGTTAAATAGTAGAGAAAAGCCGGAATGGAGGCTGCAATGAGAACTTTAGTGTAGCTAACTCCTAAAAACTCAGCCATAACAAATCCGACAGCCCCCATAATTGGAGGCGTAAATTGACCTCCTGTGGAAGCTACTGCCTCAACGGCTGCTGCAAACTCCTTCTTGTAGCCACATTTTTTCATCATCGGAATTGTGATGGTTCCGGTTGTCGCCACATTGGCGATTGCCGAGCCGTTTATCATTCCCATTAAGGCACTTGCTAAAACGGCTACCTTTGCAGGGCCTCCTGCACTTCTGCCTACCAACGTAAGGGCTAAATCGTTAATGAATTGACTGAAACCACTGTATTTAAGATATGCCCCAAAAAGAACAAAGAGAAATATATAGGTGGCACTGACCCCTATCCCGACGCCAAATATCCCTTGGCTTCCCCAAATCATATGATTTAGAACTCTCTTAAGGCTGAAACCCACATGTCCCAAATCTCCTGGAATGTATCTTCCTAAGAAATTATAGAGGAGAAAAATAAGACCTAGTACAGCTAAGTTTTTACTGGTTCTTCGCGCTCCCTCAAATGTTAAAAGAAGTGAAAATGCTGCTATCCATAAATCAAAGGAGTTTAAATATCCTCCCCTTCGGGCAACAGAGATGTAGTTTCTCAGTAAGTAAAAAAATGTAAAAAGAGTTAATGCAATAAGAACCCAGTCCCAAACAGGAGGGACTTTAACCTGTCGCTTCTCTTTGGCAAAAGTTGGGAAGAGTAAAAAGGTAAAAATCAAAAGGAAAAAGAGGTGCCAGGTTCTTAAAGCCATGGCATCTATTACACCGATGGTGTTTGCATAGAGTTGAAAAGCCGCCCACACAAGGAACAGAATTGTTATAAAAGTGTTAAGAGCTCCCTTATATTGGCGTAATCTTCCATCTGATTCTTTCTCTTCCAAGAGTTCTTGAGCTCTGACTTCTTCAAAGCTTAAAGAACCCCCGTTTTCAGGTAAATTCATAGTGTTTAATCCCTTGTATAAAAAATTTCTTCAAATCTAAAAGGCATTTACTGTTTTGTCAATTTGAAGGTCGCTATTTTTACATAAAGTATGAATATTTATGCAATTATAACCAATTTAAATAATATTTGCACCCCTTAAAAATAGCAACTCTTTATAAGAGCAGAAATTTAAAATCATAATTAAACAGAGGTATAAAAATAATATTCAGTATTTTGCATATAAGACAATTTGAAATTCTAATATCCTATGAACCATTTTTAATTGGTTTGTTGATTATCCCAATTTCAGAAAAACATATTCATAATCAATAATTCCTGTATTTTTAGTAGGAAAGGTTACTTGTGGTTATTTTTGTTTTAGCCCCCATATTTAAGAAGTCTAATCAAATTTGTTAATCATGGTTGCTTTATACGAAGGTATTGCTGTGTTATCGAAATAAAAAATTCCCTATTATAAGATGACAATGGAAGCGGATCTGATATGAACGGTATAACATCATCCTTTACACGATTAAAATTAACTTTGGTAAATCTTTCTTCGAGAAGAGAAACTAATCTTTCTTTGGTTAAATTTTTCTCACCTTGCCAGTGACCTGTTTGGCGCATCCGATTTTCAAGATGAACGATATTAAGCTCTATGTCTTTTTGCAAATACCAAACATAATCGTAAAAGTCACGCCCCTTTTCTCGGTTTAACCAATTTCTGCAAAGTAAAGCATGAACTTTTCCGGCAAATAATGAGGGTCTATCAAATAATAAAGCGGAGAATGGCGATGGGAGAAGACGATAAAGGCGCTCATAAGTTGCACCGTTAGGTGGGTCAGTGTCAACTTCAACTTTTAACGAAATAAGAGCATTGTTTGGAACTCCACTAATTGGTTTTTTCATTGACATTATTTTCACTAAATGATAGGAGGTGTTACCTTTTAAAAAGGCAGACTGAACAGCAGATTCTCTTTGCTTTTTTTTGTAAGAAGCATTCATTTCAAAACCGTAAGATTTTAACCCCTCTTTCAAAGAATTCAGATAGTCTGCCATTGAGAATTTTGGATCAGCTTTGATAAGCGAAAAATCCATATCCTCGGAAAACCGGTTAAGCCTATGAAATATTCTCAGTGCAGTTCCTCAATAAAATGTAGCTCGGTCAAAGAAATCTGTTTTAGAAAGTGAGTTAAGAATAATCTCTTGCATTATCTCTTTAATCGCATTGACAGAGTCTTCGGTAGATATTGTCGTGTAAGTTTTTAGCATATTCTGAATTTCTGGTCTCATAACGCCCCCTTATACCTAATGAGATTATTAATCGTTGTGCTTCGATAAAGAGGTCCTAAAATAGATATCACTTCCCAATCAAGCTCTTTAAGGCAATCGGGATCAATCCTAAGGTCATCTAAGATTAAATCTTGTATAGCTTTCTTTGTATTGAGGCCTCTGATTTTGTAGAGGGTGTCTAAAAGAGCCTTTTCGGCTCTCGCAATACGAAATCCGTGTCCTTGTTCTTCTGCTTGAATTAATGCGGAAGAAAATAGTTCTTCAGGAAGGTAATGAAAACTGTATCTGCCAAATGGTGTATTAAATATTTTATCTTTATTGAGGCGAAATCCTACGCACTTAATTGCATAGACACGTTCGGGAATCATACCGTGGTATGCAAGGGCTGTTTCAAAAGAGACATAACTGGGCCATATAAGCATTTGAGAAACCGGTAAGCGAGGGTCATTAATCGAATCTGCATAAACTCCACGTGCAATACGAATAATCTCACCCTTTTTAATCATCTGGGTCAGTTTTGATTTCGGAGAAGCATAAGATTTAAGCTCATACATGACATCTTTATAAGTTTTGAGCATATATTCTCCACTAAGTATGAATATATCGTACTTTCTGCTTATAACTACACACGTTTTTGTTTTAAGATCGTTAACAAGCAAAGAGACAAATCAATTATTTTACCTTTTAAGAACCTATTTCAAAACAAAATACTGCTTATATTCTACCATGATTTTGATAAGATTCTCCATTAAAGTTAGAATAGGAATTGCTTAAAAACCTTGGTATGTTTGTCCTTATTGCAATCATTAAGCTAGACGTTAGTAATAAAGTATAGTAATCTTTGCCTAGGATTCTTAAATGATATGAGGGATAAAATGGAGCAGGAAGATATTCGGAATGGGTTAAAGTTGCTACGGCTGGATGTAGAAAATGACAAAAAAAATGTTGTTGAGTATGAAGATATTTTTACAGCTTACAGGAAGTTTTCTGCTTACAAGCCTGAACCCACAATATACTCTGACAGTTCAGCTAACCCCAAAAAAGAAAAAGAACGCCAATGTTGAAAAAGTAGGTTTGTAAGTGCCAAATTGGAATGAAGTTCTTAAAGAGATTAATGATGGGTTTGGTACAAATCCTTTGGATAGTACTAGAAGAAAATATTTAAAGGAACTCTACAAAAAAACTGGTAGAAACACAATTGGCTACTATTCAGCGTTTATTGAGCGACCCAGTGTAGAGGGACTTGAAATAAATGATAGCGATATTAACGCATTTATGGCTGTCATTCACGGGATGGATCGCTCTAAAGGATTGGATTTAATACTACATACGCCTGGTGGTAGCATTACCGCAACTGAGAGTTTAGTGACGTATTTGCATAAATTGTTCAAGGGGGATATTCGGGCAATAATACCCCAAATAGCAATGAGTGCCGGGACTATGATTGCTTGTTCATGTAAATCAATTATGATGGGCAAACAATCTAGCATCGGACCAATAGACCCACAACTAAAAGGTATTCCGGCACAAGGTATCATTGAAGAATTTGAACGCGCAATTACTGAAGTAAAAAAAGACCCTTCAACTACGGAGATTTGGAGAACCGTGGTGGCAAAATATCCGCCTACCTTTATTGGGGAATGTTCTAACGCCATACGCCTTTCCGAGACATTGGTTAAAACCTGGCTTCTAAATAATATGTTTAGATCCGATCATAAATGTGAAAAAACAGTTGAAGAAATCGTTAAATTCCTTAGTGATCATACAGTTTCAATGACGCATTCACGGCACATAGATGCTGTTGAGGCAAAGAAAATTGGGCTTATAATTGAGGAGATGGAAAAAGACAATATTTTGCAAGATAAAATTCTGACGGTGCATCATGCTTTTATTCACACTCTTGGAGCCGCAAAAATTAAAAAAATTGTTGAGAACCATGAAGGGGTAGCACTGGTACAACATAGTGCTTAGACTATAATAATTAAAGAGTTTGTTTATAAACTTTTTGTTACGGCAAACAAAGCTCTCGTAAAGTAAATTTTTATTGCTAAAGATCCAAAATATTTTCCTAAGTTTACATTTTATAATCCATGTTAAAACGTTTAACTGATTACATTAAGCCTACATATCTATAGAAAGCATAAGTATATCGTAATTTCTGTGGACAACGTTGAGTCTGTTTTTGTTATTGAATCGAATGTGATAAATCTATCGTTTTGTTTTATTGTCTAATTCCCTTTAAGACAAATTGAATTACTGTCGAAGGGATGCAAAAAAAGGGTAACTGAGGTTATTAAGGTAAGAACTTTCAGGAGGCCTTATGAATAACCTAAACAGCGTACTTATTGAAATTTCAACAAACCAATCGATACGATTTAACATTTAATATCTAGGGGGGTATGTAAATAATTGACATAATATTGCAATAAACGGAGTATAAAGCAAAATAAATCAGGCAGAATTGCGTTGGGTAATTAAAGAAAAGAGTTTGTTTTTAGGTGAAAAATTAAGATTATTGATGATGAAAATCACGGGTTTTAGTCGAATTCATACAGTAGTTAGCTTGATATTGATAGCGAATAACTAGATCTTGCAACCAAGTCTACTGGGGTTAAGTTTATTAGTTGTCCTTGATTATTATTTAGGGTGTTTTTGAGAGTTTAGAGATCTAAATAAAATAACCATTGCCGATTTTATTTTGAATAAAACCGGGCTTCTATGAAGCAAGGGTGGCTACAATATTTTCGATTAGCATTCCCGTAGGCTTGAAATTCTTTGCCACAATGAGTGTATGTAAAATTATAGAAAGCTTTGTGGGAAATTTCAGTATCATGATTTCTACAACATGTAAAACAGCAAGTTTTGCTACAAAACCTTTTTGGCTTTTTAGATGGGGTGTGAATTAACTGTTTGCCGCACTGCATATAGAACTTTTAAAAGTTCCTCTTGAAGTTCAATATATTTATCATCGCTTTTTATCTCTATCTCACTGTCTTCGTTAAGTTTAAAAGTAAATAAGTCTT
>JBAYOE010000043.1:0-9847 GCA_041678405.1 Sphaerochaetaceae bacterium
CCGGGTGCCGACTGAGCAATGGCAATTATGTCAATCATCTCTTTATCGTCAATCCATTTTAACTTTTCAACAAATGTTTTTCTCATCAGAGGGACAATTACATACCCCCCACCAAATGTAAAAGCACTCAGAGTAAAAGTTGAGGAGAATAAAGTCCAAAATAATTTAGGCTTACTCAGTTGTTTGTAATTTTCAGTTGTATGTGTCACCTAAAGCCCTCTAGTTGGCGGCAATATCTAAAGCCAGACTAATCATGTCGGTGAAAGAGCGTTCTCTTTCGCCGCTGGACATCTCCTGATTTTTAAAAGGGAGATCGCTGATAGTCAAAAGGCAAAGGGCTTCAATATTGGCAGCCTGTGCACTCAGATACAGAGATGCTGCCTCCATCTCCACTGCCAACAGTCCCATCTTTTTCCAAGGTTCAAGGGTACTTAGGCCATCAAGAGAGTAAAAAAGGTCACTTGAAAGGACTGGACCGTTATAGAGATTTAAGTTTGCTTTATCGGCTCTGGCTTTAGCTTTATATAACAGATTAAAAGAGCCAGCCGGTGTGATGGTTCCTGGAACCGAATATTGTAAGGAGTAATCGGTATTGTAGCTGGCAGCAGTTACTCCAACGATATCACCAAGTTTTAAATAATCTTGCAATGCCCCTGCAGAGCCGATTCTGATAAGTTGTTTTGCTTTGTAGGCATGGATTAACTCATAAGCATAAATAGCCATTGAAGGACCGCCCATTCCGGTTCCTTGAACTGAAATCCGTTTGCCTTTGTACCATCCGGTGTAACCATAAACACCCCTAACTTTTGTGTAACATTCGGCATCGGTTAGAAACTGTTCGGCAATAAAGCGTGCTCTCAAAGGATCTCCGGGTAAAAGGACAGTTTCGGCTATTTGGCCTAAAGCTGCGCCGTTATGGACTGTTGGTGCTTTCATAAAATCCCCCTTCGCTACATATCATACAGGAAAATGTTAAGTAGTTCACCACTAATATTGAAATAGTAGTCTGTAGTTTTTGTGATATTTCATTAAAGAGAAGAGACTTCCTTGTCTCAAACCGATTATAATACGATAGTAACATTATGAAACATATTTATCTGGTTGAAGATCATTTGACTATAAGAGAGAGCGTGGAGAGATATTTAACTTTATCAGGTTATAAAGTCTCCTCTTTTAGTCTTTTGAAAACGGCACTGAGTGCAATAAAACAAAAAGAGCCCGACTTGCTTATTCAAGATGTGATGATTCCCGACGGAGATGGTTTTTTGTTTGTAAAGCAACTCAGGGAAGAGTACACATTCCCGGTGATTTTTATGACAGCCAGAGGTTCAGAAAGTGACCGTATAACCGGCTTTGAACTGGGAGGGGATGATTACATTGTTAAACCGTTCTCACCTAAAGAGCTTGTTTTAAGGATTGAGGCTGTTTTAAGTAGGATAAATCAAAAAGACTCTCAAAAAGAGCAAGAGAGCTTTTGGACGGTTGAGGACTCAAAATTACGATTCAGTATTGAGGATCATACCTGTTTTGTCGATGACATTGAAATATTTTTAACAGCTGCCGAGTGGAAGATTTTAGAGCTTTTAATAGAAAACAGTGGATCATTAGTAACCCGTAAATCCATTTTAGAGAGGTGTTTTAACTATTCCCTCTCCTCATACGACAGAATAGTCGACACCCATATTAAAAATATAAGATCTAAGTTAGGTAAAGGGAAAAATATTTGGATAGAGACTGTCAGAGGTTATGGATATAGATTTATAGCAACCAGAAGCAGAGGAGCAGGTGGTGAGCTCTAAAAAAAGGCACTCTCTGTTTGCAAAAATATTTACATCAATTATGGCAATTGTCATAATAATCATTGTTGTTCAAACAGCGGTAGTTGCCATTATGTTTTCTATTCAGTCGAAGCAGTTTAAGAATGAGGTGTTTTCATCTTTCAGAGAAAATTTAGAACAAACATTTTCTCTCAGTGATGAAGCGGGGACTTTGTGGGATTTAAGCTCAATAGGGCCGGCACTTCTGATGGCCAGCGATGATAGAATCAATGCTTTCGTAATCAGAGATAAAGATAAAGATGTTATAAGCACAATTATCCAGCAGGCAGGGAAGCCAAAAGGCATTGGGCAACTCCCTTATCCGACAAAAGAGAGCTTTGAAGGAGCCGTTGCCGGTTCTATCGCTCTTTACGATGACAAAGAAGAGGCTAATTTAGTCGGGTTTGTTGATGTCATTGTTTACAGTCCTCTTAACTACTACCTGACTGCTTTACTGTTATGGAGAATGGTTATCAGTTTTGGAATAACAATCCCGTTGGCACTAATCATTGCACTTATAGGTTCTAGAATCGTTGCCGCCTCGGTTGCCAGAAATGCCTCTAAAATAGCAACGACTTTACAATTGGTTGCCGACGGCAGCTACTTGAAAGAGGAGAAAGTCTCTTCGATGGTTGAACTGAAACAAATATCTGATGCGGTTAGTGAACTCTCAAAACAGTTGAAATCTCATGAAAAACTGCGTCAGCAATGGATTAGAAGTATAGCCCACGATTTAAACACCCCGATAGCAGCTCTTAAAATCACTATTGAAGGAACCCTCGACGGAGTATTGCCGCTGGACGGGCAAACTTTGACTCAAATGAGAGATGAATTGGAGATACTCCGAAAAAGGGTAGAGAGTGTCCTTATCTTATCGACTTTAGAATCTCCCGATTTTAAGTTAAAAAACCAGCAATTTGATTCTTTCGACTTTGTGGATGAAGCTCTGAGTTCCAGCTCTTTGGAAGGGGAGGTGGAAGTTGAAATTAAGAAAAGTAAGTTGGTAGGTGAGCGAAGCTTATTACTGTTGGCGTTACGGGAACTTTTAAAGAACAGTGATAAGTATAAAGAGAAAGGTTCAACAATTGTTTTAAGAATAGCGGGCGATGAAGAAAATATTATAGAAGTTTCCAATAAAGGAAATCTCAATTCAACTGAAGTTGAAAGAGTTTTTGATATGTTTTACCGCTTTGACGAGAGTCGCACTTTAGCCGGCTCGGGCTTAGGATTATCGATTGTTAAGCAGATAATGGAAGCCCACAATGGATTAGCAAAAATGGCCAGTGACCAAAAGGATATAACCGTTACCCTTTTGTGGCCCTCTTCGTAAAACATGTGAAGATTTTATAGAGATTTTTTCCGATAACTGGACACTTATTGTAGCAATAACGATACTTTGGATGTGGAGGATTCGGATGATGTTAGCATTAATTTTTCTTTTTATTATCCTTTATCTCTTTTTCAGAAGAGAGAAAAAAAGTAATACCGATATTAACTCTCCCCTTGAAATAATAAAAAAACGGTATGCAGCGGGAGAGATAAGCAGAACTGAGTTTTTTGAAATGAAAGATCAGTTATCTAAATAACTAAGAGAGAGGGAGGTTTGATTATGCACTCTTATTTTTATCAGTTTGGCTCTATTCCCCGTTTCAGAGGATGTTGGTTGGGTTTTGGGGCGCCTATTTGGCTCACATACCTGATTATGTTTGTCTCAATAGCACTAGCCGTTACCATTGTTGTTTTATTGGCACTTAATCTTGCAAAAAGACGCTCACTGAATAAATCAGACTCTGAAGCTCTACGGATTCTTGATACCCGCTACGCAAGTGGAGAGATAGACAGAGAGACCTATGAGACAATAAAGAAAGATTTGCGTTAATTTAGGGCTTGAGCCATACTAAGTCATTAACTAAGGGAGGCTTGTATGGCTAAGAAAATCGTTCTGGATGTAGATACCGGCCATGATGATATGATAGCAATTCTCATGGCCAGTGGTTTGCCTGAAATTGATCTGTTGGGGATTGTGGCTGTTTCGGGAAACCAGATTCTTGAAAAAACACTATTAAATACATTAAGAGTCACCGATTTAATAAAAGAGAAGTGTCCGGTATTTGGTGGAAGCAATCGTCCAATTGTCAGAGATTTAGTTGTAGCCTCAGATATCCACGGTGTCAGCGGGCTTGACGGTCCAAAATTTGGACCATTAAAAAAAGAGGCCGAGAAAACAAGTGGTGTCCAGTTTATAATCGAGACGGTTTTAGCAAATCCTTACCAGGTAACCTTAGTTCCGACCGGACCGTTAACAGATATCGCATTGGCAATAAGGCTTGAGCCTAAGATTGTCCCTCTTATTAAAGAAATCGTTTTAATGGGAGGCTCATTGGGAAAAGGGAACCGAACCGAGTATGCGGAATTTAATATCTATGCCGACGGTGAGGCTGCCCATATTGTCTATAACTGCGGAGCTCCGATAGTTATGATGGGATTGGACGTTACATTACAACTCCTATTAGACAATGAAAGGTTGGAGTTTTTCAGAGGTTTTAAAACAAAAACAAGTGAAATGTTTTGTGCATCAATGGATCATTACATGCAAGCTTGTCGTCTTCATGGAGCGGAGTATCCCGCTATGCATGACCCCTGTTGTGTCGCTTATGTGGTTGAGCCATCCCTGTTCTCTTTTGAGTTATATGATATAAAAGTAGAACTGAAAGATGCTGAAAAATATGGGAAAACCACAGCCTCAAAAGGGGAGAAGGTTAAGGTAGCAACTAAAGTAAATCAAGAAAGATTTTGGGCCCTTTTAGAGAGAAGTTTTAAAAACCTCCCTTAGTAAAAGGTGACTAAATCCTCCAAAGATTCTCTAATTTTTTCTCTGTTATTCTCAGCTGGATAGCCAAAAGGGATAACCATGGCTACCTGCCATTTCTTCAGATCGAGCTTTATAACACCACCAACCAATTCTTCGTCAAAGCCTTCGATTGCACAGCTTTGAATATTATTGGCAGCTGCAATACTCATCATGTTTGCACCAGCTATGTAGCACTGACTGCGAGACCAACACTCAAGACGATTGTTTTCAACCAGAAAATCGTAATACCCGATATAATCATCGACAAACTCTTTTAATGTTGTCGGGAATCTGGCGGCTCTTTGTCTAATAAAAGGAGAATCAGGACTAAAAGCATCGCCTCTTAAAGCGGTAATTATAATTGAAACAGGGGCACTCAGAACCGACTCCTGATCAAAGCAGGCAGTTGTCAGCTCTTTTATTAAAACTTTGTCCGTCACTACGTGAAAGTGCCACCCCTCTAACCCAAAAGAGGTGGGACTGAGTCTGCCGGCTTCTAAAATTGTTTCTATTTCCGAATTATTAAGAGGCTTTTCTTTATACATTTTACAGGCAAACCGGTTTTGCATCGCCTCTATAAATGGGGTAAAGCTACTCATCACAAATCCTTAATAGTTTCCAATGCAACAATGGCCATTTGTTCAGCGGCTTTCAGCCGTTTGTCGTCTTCAACCGAATTACCGGTAACACAACTGTCGGTCATCGTTAAAATAGAGAGGGCTCTCTTATTTAAATACGCAGCTGTGCCATAAAGGGCATATGTCTCCATATCCTGGGCTAAAGCTCCCATTTTAGCCCAAGGGTGCCAGCTAGTTTCTCCCAAAGCGTTGTAAGAAGAGAACAGATCGCTTGATAAAATCATTCCCACATGGAATGGGATATTTAAAATTCTGCACTGATAAACACATTTTTCTAAAAGTGAAAAATCGCAGAAAGGCGAATAGCTTCCTTTCAGATTGTATTGGTGAGCCCAAGCGCTGTCGGTACTGGCTGTCAGAGCAAATATTAAATCTCCGACTCTGATTTGTTTTTTAAAACCACCACAGGTACCGATTCTTATGATTGTTTCAACATTGTAAAAAGAGTATAGTTCGTAACTGTAAATTCCGGCTGAAGGAGAGCCCATTCCGCTTGCTATAATCGAGACTTCACTGTTTTTATAATAGCCTGTATAACCGACCATACCTCTCACATCGGTTACCAATTTTGCTTCATCTAAAAAGGTGTCGGCTATAAAAGTTGCCCTCTTTGGATCTCCCGGAAGCAAAACATATTTCGCTATGGAGCCTTCTGGTGCACCGATGTGGACACTCATTAACTGGCTCCTTTTATGTAAGGTCTGCCATTGGCTCTGGGGGCATAGTTTTTACCGCTAAAGACAACAAGTGCTATCAGTGTAATTACGTAAGGGAGAATATTAAATACCTCTGTCGGCAGTACTCTCAGAGCGGGGAAATTGTTGGCAATTATCGCAAAAGCTTGAGCAGTGCCAAACAAAAAAGCTGCAAAGGTAACTCCGATAGGTCTCCATCTGCCGAAGGAAACAGCTGCCAAAGCAATAAATCCTCTTCCGTTAATGGTGTTGGAGGTGTATTGGATAGTTTGGGTTAAAACGATACATCCGCCTGCCAATCCGGCAAGCAGCCCACTGCTCAGAACGGCAATCCATCTGATTCTCTTAACATTTATACCGACACTGTCGGCAGCGTGTGGATGTTCTCCGCAAGCTCTAAGATGCATTCCAAAAGGGAGTTTGTATAAAACAAACCAGGCTAAAAGAACAACAATAATTGCGATATAGGCAGTGGGATAAATTCCCAACTTATCAGTTTGCATTCCCATTTTAAATTCACGGGTTCGATCGGCATTAAATAAAATCTGGGCTACGAATATTGTTACACCGTCGGCTAGAAGGTTTATACCTGTTCCGCTTATGGTTTGATCGGCATTTAGATTAATTGATGCAACCGCATGAATTGAGGCAAAAGCCAGACCAAATGCAGCACCAATTGCGAGAGATAGCCAGACAGAAACTCCGCCTATTCCGGTTGCTTCCATCAAAACGTGTGCAGAGGCTGCCGCGCACGCGCCGATGCCCATTAACCCCTCTAAAGCAATATTTACAACACCCGATTTCTCACTCATCATTCCGCCGACGGCGGTTATCAAAATAGGGGAGACAATCATCAAAACCGAAGGAATCATTTTTATTATGGTAATCATTTTGCAAGTACCTCCTTCTGAAGTTGTCTCTTGTTAAGCCATGCCAGATAAATGGAGATAGCCGAACGGAGGGCAATAAATACAACAATCAATCCCTGAATTATAAAGGTAATTTCTTTTGGAATCTGTTTGCCCTGCATTAGGGCTTGGGCATTTTTTAGAATCCCAAAGAGCAATCCGGCAAGCATTGTTCCCAACGCCCTGCTGTTTCCGACCAGAGCCACGGCAATTCCATTAAACCCGTAATTGTCCATTCCCGATAGAATCCGCCCATATTTAAACGAGCCGAGTGCAACAATCCCCCCAGCCAAACCGGCAAAAACACCGGCAATTGCCATCGAGACTGCGATGCTTTTTACGACCGGAATACCACTGCATCGGGCAGCTTCACGGTTAAATCCAGTGGCTCTTAAACCGAATCCCAGATTTGTTTTTTCCATTATGAACCAATAGAGAACAACGGCTATCAGCATCAGAAAAAAGCCGTTATTTAATAAAGAGTTATTGGTCAGTTTTTGAAAAAAGGAGTTTGAGAGGAGGGCTGTTTCGGGAAAATTAGCGGTCTTGTAGGTGGTTGCACCTGGCAGTTGCAAACAGATTATACGGGACAGGTAGAGGGCAACATAGTTGAGCATAATCGTTGAAACAACTTCAGATACTTCATACTTTGCTTTCAAAATACCGACGATTCCCCCCCATATAGCACCTATCGCCATTGATGCAACAATAGCTAAAACCCAATGGAAAGTACCTATTGGCGGACCCAAAAGAGCGACCACTTGGGCAACCGTTAAGCCCATTATGTACTGCCCCTCTCCCCCGATATTAAACAGACCGGTTCGGGCCGCAAAAGCCATCGACAATCCGCATAAGATAAATGGGACGGCATAGTTTAAAGTCTCCCCGATATAGCGGACATTCATCTTACCGTTATCCAAGTTATAACCGCTTACCGATTGAAGCAGTGCTTTATACATGTTGGCAGGATTTTTCCCGACAAGTGCCACGAGGATTGTTCCGACTAAAAAGCCCAGCAATACTACCAAAATTGAGATGGTACTGTCTTTTTCCAAGGCTCTTTGGATGGCAAAACCTTTCGACCTCAATTTCTTCATATAGCCTTTTCCTCCCTTTTTGAACCGGCCATCATCATTCCGATTTCCCGCTCATCAACCTCGTCCTGATTAAAAATACCGACTATTGAACCTTTGCTTATAGTTGCAATCCGATCACACAGGTTCATAATCTCGTCCAACTCAAACGAAATTAGTAAAATGGCCTGTCCCCGTTCTCTTTCAGCTAAAATTCTGTGCCTTATGTACTCAATTGCCCCAACATCAAGGCCTCTCGTGGGTTGGGCGATTAATAATACATGGGGAGAGAGTGAGATTTCTCGGGCAATAATTGCTTTTTGTTGGTTCCCGCCGGAGAGACTTCCAGCAGTCGTTTTGCTTCCCTGTCCAGCCCTGATATCAAATTGTTCTATTAGCTTTACGGCGTTTTTATCCATTTTCTCTTGGTTGAGAAGCCCGTATTTATTACTGTATGGTTCTTTGTAGTAATTTTTAAGGGCGGCGTTTTCGGCTAAATTAAATTCACTGATTAATCCGTGCTTTTGCCTGTCTTCCGGAATATGGCCTAATCCCAATTCGATTCTTTTTCTGATTGAGGCTTTGGTTATATCGATTCCATCGAGGATGACCTTACCCGAAACAACCGGAGAAAGACCCGAAATCCCGTAAAGAAGTTCGGTTTGTCCGTTGCCGTCAACACCGGCAATACCGACTATTTCCCCTTTGTGAACATCAACTGAGAGGTTCTGAACTTTTAAAGAACCCACTTGGTCGGCGATATTTAAGTTCTGAATTGAAAGGACAACCTCACCTTTTTTTACCGGTTTTTTATCTATTTCAAACTCAACTGAACGACCCACCATCATTTCAGCTAAATCCTGTTCGGATACCTGTGATACTTCAACGGTTCCTATCCCCACTCCGCGACGTAAGACAGTGCATCTGTCGGCAACCGCTTTGATTTCCTTCAGCTTGTGGGTTATTAAAACAATTGTTTTACCCTCTTTTTTTAACCGTAAAATAATCTGCATTAATTCATCGATTTCTTGGGGAGTTAACACACTGGTTGGTTCGTCAAAAATAATGATGTTGGCATTGCGATAAAGAGTTTTAAGAATCTCTACTCTCTGCTGGGCACCTACGGTAATCTCATCAACAGTTGATTTTGGATCTACTTTTAAGCCGTATGTTTCAGACAGTTCGGCAACTCTTTTCTCAGCCTTTGGGATATCCAATAGGCCAAAGCGCTTTTTTGGTTCCATCCCCAACACAATGTTTTCAGTAACCGAGTAGTTATGAACAAGCTTGAAGTGTTGGTGAACCATTCCGATTCCCAACTCGGTAGCGACATTGGGATCTTTAATATCGACTTGTTTCCCGTGGACTTTTATTGTTCCACTGTCGGCATTGTAACCGCCAAATAAAATCGACATTAATGTCGATTTGCCCGCTCCGTTTTCACCCAATAAAGCGTGAACTTCACCCTCTTTAACCCGTAAAGTCACTTTGTCGTTAGCGACAACTCCGGGAAAGGTTTTGGTGATATCAACCATCTCAATGGCGTATTGCACTATAATCCTCCGTAGTAACTTCCGCCTAGAAACCTTTAATTATAAAACGACTCCTAGATAGAAGTTGGTGCGCCAGTAGGCGCACCAAAAACTGTTGTCAGATTGTTTTAGTCATCGAGAGCAGCCAGACCGGCAGGAACTGCCCCGGCGGCTAAGGCCTCTCTGTAGGTTCCGTAAACTTTAATTTTTCCGTTGATGATATCGGCTTTAACCTTATCAACTGCAGTTACTACTTCAGCTTTCAGCTCTGCATTTGCAGTGGAATAGCCAACACCTTCATCGACCATTTTCATTTTAACAACTTGGCCTTTA
>JBAYOE010000044.1:0-9739 GCA_041678405.1 Sphaerochaetaceae bacterium
CTCTTTTAATAAAAAAAGAGAGTCTGTAATCTGTTCTCATGGAGAGTAAAAAGCTATTAATCCATTGCTGCTGTGGGCCTTGTGCAACAAGCTCAATAGAACGACTGTTAAATATGGGTTACACCCCCACTCTGTTTTTCGGCAACAGCAATATCTATCCCCAAGAAGAGAATCAGTTAAGATACAGTGAACTTTTAAAAGTTGCTTGCCACTACAATCTGCCGGTTATTAGGGAAAAATATAACCACATAAAATGGCTCAAAAAAATTAAAGGTTTGGAATCGGAAAAAGAGAACGGTAAACGGTGTGATCTTTGCTTTGAATACAACCTTCAAGAGGCATTTGAAGAGGCTAAAAAAAGAGATATAGAGTACTTTACGACAACTCTGACAGTAAGCCCTCACAAAAACTCTTTGAGAATATTTAAAATAGGATCAGACCACAGAGAGTTTGTTCCCATTGATTTCAAGAAAAATGGGGGATTTCAAAGGTCTACACAGCTCTCTAAAGAGCTTAATTTATACCGCCAAACGTACTGCGGTTGTGAATTTTCCCTGAGAGATTCATCAAAGAAAGAGTAAACTCACAGCCATCACTCCCATCCCGCCCAAAACCCCGTAGATAGCCAAATGGTGTTCTCCGTAGCGTTGTGCTGCCGGCAGCAATTCATCGAATGAAATATAGACCATAATACCTGCGGTAGCCGCTAAAACAAAGCCAAGCATAAGCTCAGTATTTGAAAAAGAGAGGAGCAAAAAGCCCAACAATGCCCCCAGAACTTCCGTCAAACCGCTCAGAAAAGCTATCAGAAGACTTTTTCGCCTATTTCCCGTAGCAAAATAGATAGGAACCGCAACTGCAATTCCTTCGGGTATGTTGTGAATGGCTATAGCTATTGCAATACTAAACCCTATTTTTGAATCCGCCATATAGCTTGTAAAAGTGGCCAACCCTTCTGGAATGTTATGAATAGTTATTGCAATTGCCGAAAGCAGACCGGTTCTTAAAAGAAGAGCCTTCTCTTTTTGTTCTGCGGTTGCCAAAGAGACCACATCGGGTATTTGATGTGGATTGTCTTGAGCCGGAACAAAACGGTCTATCAAAGCGACAATCCCGATTCCTAAAAAGAAACTGACTATATTTAAAATAGCTCCTTTGCGCCCCTCAAAGTATAGCTCTAAATAAAGCAAAGCTTCGGGTAAGATTTCGACAAACGACAGATAAATCATAACTCCTGCCGAAAACCCCAAAGAGAGGCTTAAAAACCGATAACTGTCTCGTTTCTGAAACATGCTCAGAACTCCGCCGATACCTGTTGAGAGTCCTGCGATTAAAGTTAAACCGATTGCAAAAATAGCACTGTGAAAATCCATAAAGGAACCTATTTCGCCCGTTCTTTGATAAATTTATGAACTTCAATCAAGCTCATCTCTTTTTTTATAAGTTCTTCGGTCTTACACAAAATCCGTTCTACGATCTCTTCTGCCTCAAAATAGACATTGTATTTATCATAAATCTCGACGGCCAAAGAGCTGGCTAAACAAAGTTTGACATACTTAAAACCAAATAAAACAGCCAGCGAAGCAGCTGCCCGACCGGCAATTCTGTCATGAAGAATAAGCTGAGAAGCGTCCAAAGAGTTAGTTGTTAAAAACTTCTCTAAATCCAAAAGAGGGTGCAACCACTTTCCGTTACTCTCATACACGGTTTGTCCGTGAAAATCAAAAACTTCTAATGAAAGCTTCTCATCCAACTTTCTGGTTTTTATAAGCTCCATAATTTTTTTATTGTCGCCCAAATATTAACCCCCAAGCTATACTGCCGGTTAGAGAGTCGTAGCCGGCATAAAGAGAAACCGGCATTGAATAAAGTCCTATAAATGAGGTTGTAGTAGTAAATTTTGTTCCTGCAACAAAATTAAAACTATCATTAAACAGTATGTCACAAAATACTCCAACCATTGATTTCTCAAGTATAAAAGCTTCTGCAACAGTCGGCTTGTAGTGTTCGGGCTGCCAATCCAAAGCTATACGACCGACAATTAAACTGTTACCCGGATAATCTATACCATTAGCTTTACCTTGATTAAAGAGGCTTTTTTGGGATGTTTTGAAACCATCCCTGTAATAAATTGGTACCGAATTCTCTCCGTCAAATGCATAGCGACCTGTGTAACCCAACCTTAGATGAAGATTTCCAACAATCTGCAAAGAGGTATCGACTCTTGTATGGAAAAAGTGACGATCCCATCTTCCCCCCAGTTGATAACCAATTTCCCCCTCAACAAAAAATCTTTTCTCAATTTTAGGGTCATACCTAAATGTCAAAAGCCCATTAACCAACATCTCTTGTAGCTTATAATCTAGATTCAGTTGCTCTTCCACAGACACTTTAGCGGTTGCGGTGAGTTTATTATCGAAAAGTATGTGTCGATATTGAAGATTGGCTTGGTAGTAAAGTTTTGGCTTGATTTTCCTCTCTTCGCCTGAAAATAAAAAATCCCCTTCCAATAAGAGAGAATCTAAAAGGTTCAGAGATATCTTTGCTCCAATTGAGGGAAAGAGATCCATAGGAAAAGTAGTCAGCCAGCTACCCCCTCCGTATAAAAGAAACCACAAGCGACTAATTTTGAATTGATATTTTAAACCAACAATTAAATCATCCCGTAGGAAATGAATCTCTGTTTCTGTATTAAAAGGTTGAAACGTAAAAAAGAGCTGTTGGGAAAATTTTCTAAAAGGGAGTCTTTGATAAAGACTGTATTTTGATTCAATTGCCCCTCTGTTTTGTTCATAAGAAGCCCTTTTCTCTTTCAAAAGTCGGGAAATCCCTTTTTTAGGAACTCCGCTTAATTCTGAAGCGGCTTCTTTTGCCGATTGGTAACCTTTAAAAGAGAGCTCTTTAACCGCACTAAAATCCATAAAAGAGAACTCTTCAACTAAACATCTTATCCAGATGGTTTGTGGGTAATCAAGTAGCTCTTGTACCCCCATTCGTCGTTTACCGATGTCAATTGAGACATTCAGATTCGTCAGAGGGTTTTTTAAATTGAGGTTTTTTCCTTCATAAAATGTTGTGGAAGCGATTACAGTATCGCTGTATCTATAGGCTATTTCTAAAGGAATCAAATTAGCAATTCCCCCGTCAATAAGCAGATGTCCTCTGTATTCAACAGGGGAGAAATAAACAGGAAGGGCAAAAGAGGCCGCAAAAACGTCCCTTAGTGGTCCTTCCATAATCTGAACTTGTCTTTTGGTTGTTAAATCTTCAGTTACAATCATTATCGGGATAGGCAACTGCTCTATATTAAGGTTGGCTCCCAGATACGATTCAACTAGATTTAAAAACCGATCAATATTTAACACCCCACCGTTTATCGGAAAGGTGAGATTAAAAAGCTGATTAAGATCTAGATTTTCAATGGTCTCTTCAATCTGTTGGGGCGATAGGCCCGCAGCATATAAAAGACCGACAATTGAACCCATTGAGTTGGAAACTATAAAATCGGGGACAATCTCTTGCTCCTCAAGGTATTTCAACACCCCTATGTGGGCAAAAGCTCTTGCCGAACCGCCCGATAAAACCAATCCGACAACATCTTCTTTTTTGTTTGAGGCAATTCTGCTTCTAAATAAGCTTTCCCCATAAATTATCGGTTTGGGGGCATCTAAAAGATCCTTGGACTCAGATGCACTGAAAAGGAGTGTAAAAGAAAGAGTTATCAGCAGTAGAGTTAGAAAAACTTTTCTACCTCTGTTATCCATAAAGAGCCCCCAATAACTTATTTATCGAGGCTAATCATACATTATCGGTCAATTATTAACAAGAAACCATTAAATCAGGTCAAAGATAAAACTTTATCTAAAACAGCGACCGCCAAATCAATCTCTTTCTCAGTTACAATGAGTGGAGGAACCATTCTTAGCACTTTTGGGCCTGCATTAGCAACAAGGAGACCCTCTTTCAAGCATCTGTCTATCATCGGCCTAACCTCTTGATTCATTACCAGACCAACCATCAACCCCTCAATTCGAATCTCTAAAATTTGAGGATATTTTTTCTGTAAAACTTTTAACGCTGTCTCAAAATAGGCAGATACTTTTTTCACATGTTCTAAAAAAGAGGGTTCTTTGAGGCGTGAAATCACATAATCGGCTCCACAGGCAGCCAAAAGGTTACCTCCCAATGTTGTTCCGTGGTCTCCCGGCTTCAACACATCAGCAAACTTTTCAGAGACGACCATTGCCCCTATGGCAACTCCTCCTCC
The DNA here is from genome assembly GCA_041678405.1 of Sphaerochaetaceae bacterium. Taxonomy (GTDB): domain Bacteria; phylum Spirochaetota; class Spirochaetia; order Sphaerochaetales; family Sphaerochaetaceae; genus JBAYOE01. The sequence continues at coordinate 4,268 of JBAYOE010000044.1, forward strand.
CAATCCTTTAGCTAAAGTCATCACATCACAAACTATTCCTTTTTTTTGCCAGCCAAAAAATTCTCCGGTTCTTCCCATACCACATTGAACTTCATCGCAAACTAAAACTATCTCATTTTCGTCACATATTTGGCGCACTTTTCTTAAATAATCGGAATCAGCTGAAATTATTCCCCCTTCTCCCTGAACTGCCTCTATAAAAATCGCACAGGTCTTTTCGGTCACTGACTCCTTCAGAGCCTCAATATCATTAATCGGGACGTAAGAAAAATCGGGTGCCAATGGTTTAAAAGGGTCTTGATAAATTTTTTGTCCGGTCGCACTCAGCGAACCCAACGTTCTGCCGTGAAAAGAGTTTTCAAGTGATATTATTTTTGTCTTCCCTTTCTTCTTTGAAGAACCGTATTTGCGAACCAGTTTTATTGCAGCTTCGTTTGCTTCAGTTCCGCTATTGCAAAAAAAGACTCTTTCCATATTACTGATTTCTTTTAACCCTTTTGCTGCACTGATTGCATATTTGTTCCAGTAAAGATTTGAGGTATGCAATAATCCGTTATCAATTACGTTTTTTAATGCATTTTTAAGACCTTGGTCGTTATACCCAAAAATATTTGTGGCAATTCCCGCAACAAAGTCCAAATATGTATTTCCGTCAATATCGGTAACGCTAGCATTATCACCACTGTCTAAAACAATCGGAAATTGGGAGTATATCCCCAAAAAAGCCTCTTTACCCTCTTTAATAAGATTCTCTTGATTCATAACTTGTACCTACCTGATCATCATTGTTCCGATACCTTCGTTAGTAAAAATTTCCAACAGCAGAGAATGGGGAATTCTTCCATCTAAGATGTGAACACTTTGAACCCCTTTTTTAATACCATCCATGCAACAGTGGGCTTTTGGTATCATCCCCCCACTGATTGTCCCGTCACTGATGAAGTTTTGGGCTTCAGTCAGGGTTAACTGACTCAGAATTGTACTGGGGTCGTCTTTATCTCTCAAAATCCCCTCTACATCGGTCAAAAATACCAATTTTTGGGCGTTAAGGGCACCGGCAATGGCACTTGCCGCATAATCTGCGTTTATATTATACGTATTATTTTGGTAATCGGTTCCGACTGGGGCAACCACCGGAACAAAGTCATTAGCTATCAGAGTCTCCAAAAGTTCGGTATTGACCTTTTGCACCTCACCGACAAAGCCGATATCTTTTCCGTTTTGAATCTTTTTTGAAGCTACCAAAGTATCTCCGTCTTTACCGTTTATTCCGACTGCATTAATACCTTCGCCTTGAAGAATCTGAACCAACTCTTTCGATATGTTCCCCGAAAGAACCATCTCGGCTATTTGGGCAGTCTCTTTGTCGGTGACCCGCAATCCATCACTAAAAACTGCCTCCTTCCCAAGCTGATTCATCATGCCGGTAATAGAGTCACCTCCGCCATGGACAACAACCGGTTTCATACCGATTCTTTTCATCATTGCAATATCTTTAATGATTGAACTCTTAATTGAGTTATCGACCATGGCGCTTCCCCCTATTTTCACAACAACAACACTTCCGGCAAAGCGCCTTATATAGGGGAGAGCTTCAATTAGAACTTGCGCTTTTTCAATTATTTTATTCATAATCAACTTCTGTAATCTCCATTAATTTTCACATACTCATACGATAAATCACAGCCCCAAGCAACGGCTTTACCCTCTTTGGTTCCGGCAACTATTTTTACTTTAATCTCATCTTCTTTTAAGATTTTTTTTGCCAAACTCTCATCAAAGGTAACCGGTAAGCCCTCCTGCAAAACAACAATCAGCCCTTTATTGCTCATATAGGTAATCGAAACATCATTCGGATTAAAAGAAGCTTTGGAGTATCCCATGGCACAGATGATTCTGCCCCAGTTGGCATCGGAACCAAAAAAGGCGGTTTTAACTAAATTACTTGAAATTATAGAGCGAGCCATAAGTTTGGCATCTTCGTTACTTTCGGCACCGGTCACCTCAACTTCAATAAACTTAGTTGCTCCTTCTCCGTCTAAAACAATTTTTTTGGCCATTTGCTGATTCACATATTTAAATGCTTCGCCAAAGATATTGGCTTGTGGGCTATTTTCGGTTATTTCTGATATCTGACTTTGCCCGTTTGCAAATGCCAGTACAGTATCATTGGTGCTTGTGTCTCCGTCGATTGAAATCATATTGTACGACTCTTGTACAGCCTCTTTTAAAAGCTTCTGAAAAAACGATTGTTCAATTTTTGCATCTGTTGTAACAAAAGAGAGCATCGTTGCCATATTGGGATGTATCATGCCGGAGCCTTTACTCATAGCCGCTATGGTAACTGTCTTTCCTTCTATTTCAACTTGGACGGCAACCTCTTTTGCAAATGTATCTGTCGTTAAGATTGCTTGGGCAGATTCTTTTGATGCCTTTACTGAACTCTCCAATTTTTCGATACAAAAGCCAATCCCCTCCCTTATTTTTTCCATCGGAAGGGTATAGCCAATAACACCGGTTGAACAAACCAAAACTTCATTATCGTTGCAGTTAAGCTGTTTAGCGACAATTTCTGCCGTCTCAGCTGCATCTTCCAAGCCCTGTTTACCGGTACATGCATTTGCGTTTCCGCTGTTAACAACCAGTGCAAAGGCACCCTTTTTCTTCTCTATTATATTTTGATCCCATATTACCGGAGCAGCTTTAACTGTGTTGGTGGTAAAAACTCCGGCAACAGTGGCCAAAGAAGAACTGACCAAAACGGTTAAATCGAGATTTTTCTTTTTAATTCCGCAGGCAACCGAACCGACTTTATATCCTTTTGCAGCTGTAATGCCGCCTTCTATTATTTTCACAATTACCTCCTCTTACATGGGAAACGGAGAGAGTTCTTCCAATCCCGAGCCCTCTCTAAATCCAAAGACAATGTTCATATTTTGAACGGCCTGTCCACTTGCCCCTTTTATTAAGTTATCGAGTGCACCAAAGGCAATTACCTGATTGGTTCTCCAATCAATAACAAAGTTGATATCGCAATAGTTTGAGTTGGCAACCCACCTAGTCTGCGGCAGTTCGCCCTTTTTAAGCAACCTGATAAAATACTCATTTGAGTACCACTTCTTGTAACTTTGTTCAACTTCGTTTTCTGTTACCCCTTTTTTAAGGGTTCCGTAAACCGAACACAAAATACCCCTGTTCATCGGAACAAGGTGAGGGGTAAAGGTCACCTTAATTCCAGTGCTGTTTTTACCCTTTGAAGAGGAGAGAGAGAGTTGTTGTTCTATTTCGGGAGTGTGTCGGTGGGTTGTAACCCCATAAGGTTTGATTGACTCATTTACTTCACAGTAAAGAAGATCGAGTTTCTCACTCCTTCCTGCTCCCGAAACTCCGCTTTTTGCATCTATGATTATAGGGCTCTTCTCGATTAAGTTTTCACTTAACAGTGGATGGGCAACTAAAATAGCACAGGTTGTGTAACATCCCGGATTGGCGATAAGTTTGGCCGAAGCGATTTCATCTCTGTATAACTCACTCAACCCATAAACTGAGTCTGCAATCAGCTGCGGAGAACCATGGTCACTTTTATACCAACTTTTATAAGTCTCGACATCTTTTAGCCGGTAATCGGCTCCTAAATCAATTACGACACACTTTTTTAAAACTTCATCATCCACTTGATAACTTGAGATACTGTGAGGCAGACAAAGAAATATTACATCACTCTTTTTTGTCAACTCTTTGATATCTACATCGAGGCACTCCTCATCAAAACGGTTGCGAAAGTTGGGATAAATATCTGAATAGGATCTGCTGCTGTAAGAGTGGCTACTAGCATAAACTTTATTTACATTTGGATGGTTGTTTAGTAATCTTACCAAAGCCGATCCGGCATAACCCGTGGAACCAATTACTGCTACTGAAATCATCTCTTCCCCCTTTTATATGTATATATATACATTTTTACATTTTGTATAGCCATAATCTGTATATTTATACATCTTTTCCATTTATTTACAATTTATCTTCAAGTTGCTTTTGCAATATGATTTTTTGTTATTTTCTGTTAAATTGATTTTATGAACCAAATGAGAAGAAAAGACAAAGAAAAAGAGCTCTCTTTTGCGATGCAGGTACTGGATGAGGCTGAGTATGGTGTTCTTGCAATGGTTGAGAAAGGAGATTCCCCTTACGCCATTCCCCTCTCTTTTGTTCGCTTTGAACAAAAACTTTATATCCATGGAGCAACTGAAGGTAAAAAGCTCAATATTATTAAAGAAAATCCCAAAGTCTGTTTTACATGTGTCAGTTATACCAAATTAATCGGTGAAAAATTTACCACCGATTATAAATCGGTTGTTCTCTTTGGCAAAGCAGCTGTTGTCACCGATGAGAAAGAGCGCCATTTTGCCCTGATGGCTATCGCAAAGAAATATAGTCCCCAATATTTAAGCGAAGCAGAAGATTACATCGAGCGATTTAATACTAAAACTACCCTTATTGTCATTAACATTAAAGAAGTTACTGCAAAAGGACAAATAACAAAATAAACAATGGAGTCAAAATGATTGAAAAACTTTATAAATTTAATACCGAAGATGTTAACAGTGTCGAACGAATCGTAAATACCAATGGCTTGAGGATAAACCATTTAGGCTTAATTAAAGGGGAGATCGTCACGCCTCATGTAACCGAAGAAGCTGCCCATATGATAATTACCCATGGAATTTTAACATTAAAGTTAGATGACCAAGATCCAAAAGAGTTTCCGGCTGGTTCAATAATTGAGATACCGGCTAAAACACTTTTAGGAATTTCAAATTTCGGATCCACAACAATGCACCTTTTTGTGATAAAGAAAGATTAAACAGAATTTGAAGTTTAAAAAAAGAATCCTCTGTCTGCTACCGTTGGTAGCAGTGAGGATTCATAAATAAAATGGGCACAAGATGTCTGATGATAAAGTCTATAACAGATGCCCAAATCAACCTCGAGGATGCTCTCATTAAATCACTCTTTTAGTTTTTAGTCAATACAAATCACTACTTTTTTGCATAAAGATTTTAAACTTAGCTAAATTTTACTCATTTTATTACTAATTTATGACATATTTAATAAACAAAGCCTTTATTATAAAAAATAAAATTTCACAAAAGTTTCATTGTTGATTGTATATAAACTTTTGCTGTAAACAATTAGAAAATAATATTTTAACTAAAATTTAAATATGAGCCGTCACTCATATGTCAGAGGTGTTCTCTTCTATAGCTTAATCAACTTCAATGTAATTGACTTTGAGAGCTTCTATCGGGAAATTATTACTGATTCTGCTGTATCCGCCAAACCAATGGAAACTGCACTTTCTTAAAAAGCTTCTTTTGGTTATAGGCAGCTGGGATGCACTGCCGATAACGGCATCAGCATAGCAGAGGGGCCACAAAAGAGTTTTCCCTTGGGGACTTTTAAAATCAACCC
>JBAYOE010000045.1:0-9623 GCA_041678405.1 Sphaerochaetaceae bacterium
AATTGCCCTCCCTAAGCACCTTCATGTGGGGAAAATCATCCTCTTTGCTGTTACGCCAAGTCAGCACCTGATAAGTGGCCACAGTTATCGGTTTTATCTCTTTTTTCATTCCGGAGTACTCTCCGACATCATTTTCATCTATATCAAGTTTATCGTTAATTTCGGCAATCCATTGGTGAACTGCGGCAACATTTATTGAAAGAATCAGTGTACGGGTCTTTAATCTGGTCAGAATTTCCATTCCGACAATCGTTTTTCCGCTGCCACAGGGTAAAACGATTGTTCCGTAACCGCTTCCGTTCTCCCCTTTGCCTAAAAGGGCATCTGAAGCCATTTTCTGGTAATCCCTTAAAACAAAAGGAGAGCCCCTTTTTGAAACTTCCCTGAAATTAATGTCAACAGGTTCTCCTTTGTTGAGGGGAATCAAATCCTCTACAGGTAAATTGAGTTTCACTAAAAGAACCTTCAACTCGCCCCTTTTAAGTCGGGGAACCAAAAAGCCCCCATCTGCAGAGATTAACAGCGAAGAAATTGCTTTATGGGCAAGAATCTCTTTTGCATACCTCTGATTGTCAACCGTTAAAAGGTAGTACTCAGGGTCTTTAGGATACTCAACTAATTTAATTGAGCCAAAACGGCCTCCCATCTCTTTTATGAAAAACAAAACAGATTCGGGCAGGCTGTAACGCGACCATTTTTCTAGGCGTTTAATTACCTCATCGGTTGAAATTTTTGCACTGGAGGCATTCCACAGGCTCAGTGCACTGATAGAGTAGGTGTGCACGTGTTCGGGTGATTTTACCAACTCACTGAATGCAATGATATCAAAACGGGCAGCCTCACTGTTTTTATGGTGCACTTCAAGCATCAGGGTGAGGTCACTTTGTACTATAAGGGGTTTATCTTCCAAACTGTTCATACCATAACGATAACAGTGTTATTGCCGTCATCGCCTCCACAACGGGAATTATTCGCACGCAAATACAAGGGTCATGCCGCCCATCAATAACAAATATCTTCTCATTTCCTTCTGTATCAACACTTTTTTGTTCCTTACCGATTGAGCTGGTCGGTTTAACGGCACATCTGAAAATCAGAGGTTGACCGTTTGTGATCCCGCCGTTTATTCCGCCGGCATGATTGGAGAGAAATCCATTCTTGTCCATCGGATCGTTGTTTTCAGAGCCGGTTTTGAGACTTGCTGCAAAACCATCCCCAAACTCAATTCCTTTAACTGCCCCTATTGAGACTATCGCATGGGCTAAAAGTGCATCTGCTTTATTAAATACCGGTTCTCCTAAACCAACTGGTAACCCACTTACCGTTGTCTCTATTATTCCGCCGACACTCTCTTTTTTGCTTCGGACATCTTCGATAAGTTTTTGCATCTCAACAGCTGCTGTTTTATCGGGAGCTGAGACCAAATTATTTTCAATTTCGTTAAAATCCCTTTCATTAGCAACTATTGTTCCAATTTGAATCGCGTAAGAAATTATATTAACCCCTTTTTCTTTAAGGATTTGCTTTGCAATAGCACCGGCGGCAACTCTGGCTGCGGTTTCCCTTCCGCTAGAGCGTCCTCCGCCTCTCCAGTCTCGTAATCCGAATTTTTTGTCCCAAGTATAATCGGCATGGCCGGGACGATAAACAGCAGAGATATCGGTGTAATCGGCGGACCTCTGATTGGTGTTTCTGACAATTATCGTTAAGGGAGTTCCCGTGGTCTTTCCCTCAAACAACCCCGAAAGAATCTCAACGGTGTCTTTTTCGTCTCTTTTTGTTCCAAGGACATTCCCACCGGGACGGCGGCGGGCCATCTGATACTGCAAATCTTCTAAATCAATGGTGAAATTACTCTGCAGCCCATCAATGACAACTCCGATAGCCTCACCGTGAGACTCTCCAAACGTGGTTATTTTGAGAGCTGTTCCAAAGGTGTTTGCACCCATATTTTACCCCTCTTGGCTAAGTCGATCAATAAATCGGCAACAATTTTGCTGTTGTCAGCAACCGAGTTACAATCGGGTAATGGTACCATAAAATCACAGACTTGCCTATATTGCCTGTCTCTTTGCCCATACAGTTGCTCAAAACTCTTTTGAGGATCCGATGTGTCAAGAAACGGGGGTAAACCGTTTGTTACTATTCTTTTGAACAGAATATCTCGTTTTACATAGAAGTAGAGAAGTACTCCGCTTTTTTTAATAAGAGAGAGAGCTTTGGTGTTATCACAAATACCACCGCCAGTGGCTATTATAAAATTACCGGTTTTATTTTTTTCTAAAAACTCATTAATAACTTCGTACTCTTTGTCTATGAACTCATTTTGTCCTTTTTCTTGATAAAACTTCCTTACAGAAGAGTACCGCTCTTTAATATTTTCCAAAATTAAATTATCGGTGTCGACAAAATCAAAAGAGAGGACTTTTGCGACCTCGCTGCCGACAGTACTTTTACCCGAGTGTTTTATACCGATTAGAAAGACTTTTTTAGACAACCTTGCCTAAGCCTCATCAAACAAAAGAATCCATTCAAAGGGATAGAGTTCCCCCTTTTGAGCTTCGGCTATTTTAGCAAGGCGCTTCTGCTGGCGCTTGCTGTGAGCTATTTGCACATTCTCAACATATCGTGCTTCGTTAAGGGCTTTCTCTTTTTCAATTAACTCTCTGGTCTCTTTTATTCTGGTTCTGAAAGCCCGTTTGAAAGTCAGGATCATTAAAAACCACAAAAGAGCAATTAATGGAAAAAACAGACCATCTATCGTCAAAATATCTTTACTTAGCAGGATATCACTTTCAGAATAGATAGGAACTATGCTTTTATAAAGAAAAAGGAGACTGATTAACAGTGGGATAATCCAAAATCCGCCCCGTTTTCTAAAAATAAGGGGAAGCACAGTTACAGCCGATAAAAAAAAGAGAAGCGCAATTGCTATATCTATCAGTAGCATCGTCATAGTAGAGATGATATCATTACAAACAGGATTAGGGAAGGAGTGATTTTTATGAAAGAGAAGCAGATCTTTATTAATCAACTGCCACAAGAACTCTTAAAGCAAAGGTCCAGCACTCGATTGGTAGATATCAGGGGAGAGTACTACCGCGATACTACTGCAATCATTCACAGCTCTCCCTTCAGAAGACTAAAACACAAAACACAGGTCTTTTTTGCCCCCAGTAACGACCATATTTGTACAAGGATGGAGCATGTTTTGCATGTTGCCAGTATTGCCAGTGCTATTTGCAGGGGATTAAAACTCGACACCGAGTTGGCTTGGGCTATAGGGATGGGCCATGATTTAGGCCATACTCCGTTTGGGCATGTGGGGGAGACTATCATTGATGAAATATTTAAAGAGAAGAAGCTTGGTCATTTTGAACATGAGTTAAACTCTTTGAGGATAATCGATTTTTTGGCAAACAACGGTAAAGGACTCAATTTAACATTTGCTGTGCGTAACGGGATTGCCAGTCACAACGGGGAGTATTTTGTCAGAAGCATGAAACCGGTTTTCAGCTTTGAAGACCCTTCCATCTATAAAAGCAGAAGCCAAACAAATTGTGCAACGTGGGAAGCCACGGTTGTCCGTTTCTCCGACCAGATTGCCTACTTAGGCAGAGACTTTGAGGATGCCTGTCGTTTGGCAATCATCTCTAAAAATGAGTTGCCTGAGATAGTAAAAGAGAGGCTGGGGGATAAAAATGCAACCATAATAAACACTTTGGTAGAAGATATTATCTATAACTCTAGTGTTAATGAGGGAATCTCTTTTTCAAAAGAAATCTTTGAAGCCATTGAAGTTATGAAAGAGTTTAACTACTCCAAAATTTACAAATCCCCCCTTTTGGAGGGATACGGAAACTATTTCAGGAGATTACTGAATTTAATAGTCGATTATCTGTACAATTTGTTTGTCGAATTTGAGTTTGATAAAGAGCTCTACCGAAAAGAGAAAAACATGTTGGCAGTTGCCTTTTATCTCTATTTGGAAGAGATGCGAGAACCTTATCTTAAATTTGACGGTTCCCTTGATTTAGCCGTATACGATTATGTTGCCGGGATGAGTGACACCTTTGCCCTTGATTGTACCAATGAGATCCTTAAGCCGGAACATCTGAATGTCCATATTGAACAATCACTTACGGGTAAATGGTTTGACGTGAATAAAGACCTACTTTAATTTGTGGGTAATACTCTCAATTTCTTGGACAAATTGGTCTACGTTATCAAAAGCTCTGTAAACACTGGCAAAACGGATATAGGCAACAGTATCGATATGGTACAGTTTTTTTAAAGCAATTTCTCCGATAATCTTAGAAGAAATTTCTCTTTTTGCCTGGGCTTTAAGGACAACTTCATCCTCAATCTCCTGAAGAAGTTCCTCAATTGTATCCTGCCCGATATGCCGTTTCTCAACGGTAATACGGATTCCTCTCTCTATTTTTTTAATATCGAAAGGTTCTCTTCGGCCATCTTTTTTAACAACCATCAACGGCTTTTCTTCAATCCGTTCGTAACTGGTAAAGCGGTAACCGCAATGAAGGCACTCCCGTCTGCGACGGATTGTTGAACCGCTGCCGTTTTGTCGTGATTCGAGAACTTTATCGTCCATATGGCCACAGTGAGGGCATAACATCTTCATCGCTCCTTAAAATACAGAATCCATTATAACACGAATTATAAATAAAAATATGTTTAGTGCAACAATATAACTTCTTTATTGATAATTAAAAACTCTCTATATTTATTACAAATTGTTATTTTTAGTTGTCTAATAGTAATGTTTGTGTCTATAATAACAAAAAAGAGGAATCGGGAGGAAGCATGCTCTCAGTCAGTAGTGCGGTTAAGCAAATTATAGATCGAACCCCTTTTATCTATGAAATGTTGATTCAAGGAGTAATAAGTTACAGCAACTATGCAGCGTCAATAGCTGCTCAAGTGAATACTCTTTGCGCAAAAGAGGTCAACCAAGCTGCCATAGTTATGGCTATAAGAAGGTACTCAGAGCAACTTAGATCAAAAGAGGGAGAACAGAAAAAATACAATCTCCACTATGAGATTGTGATTAAGACCAATATATATGCCATTAACATGGTCAGAAGTGAATCGATAGGCGCTAAAATAGGGCAACTTTACTCGCTGATTGAATCTAAATCGGGGGACTTTTTAAATATAACCCTTGGCAGCCGAGAAATAAGTATAAGCTTCAGTGAAAAATACGTTGAGACTGTGAAAAAACTAACAAAAGGGGAGAGCTATCTCTACTCAAAAGGGGATTTAGTGGCACTTTCACTCATATTTTCGGGAGATTTTATGTCAACACCGGGAATTGTGTATGAAGCTGTCAGAAAGCTTGCCTGGGAACAGATCAATGTCAATGAGATAGTTTCCACAATGAATGAACTCACTTTTGTGGTTAAAAGGGAAGATTCTATGAGTGCTTTTAGCGTCCTTCAAAGTTTTTTGGGAGGAAAGTGATGAATCTTAGTGTAGTAACGGGAGAGGTCAACGGGGGCAAAACAACTATGTTGAATGCGATTTGTTCCAGACTCGACTCCAAAGGGCTCTCTATCGGGGGAGTCATTCAGGTTGCCCCTTTACCAAACCAAGTAAAGGAGAATTATATTCTCAGTGACCACAGCAGCGGTGAAAGCAGACTTCTGATGAGTTTAAACGAACATGTCGGTTTTAGTCGTTACAATCGCTTTTGGATTGACGAGTCAACTTTCAGTTGGGCTAATGAGCTAATCATAGCTGCTTTTAAATCAAAAGAGGTTGTTACAATCGATGAAATTGGTCCTCTGGAACTAAGAGGGGGAGCTTTTGAACCCTCTTTTAGGTCAGCGCTCAAAAACTACAACAACTCTTTAATTGTGGTTATCCGTAAAAACCTCATAGATGATATTTTTAAATACTTTGGCATTGACAAAAAAGGGGTAAAGTTTTACTACTCAGACCAAAATTGGGATGAGCAATTGGAGAGTTTACTCGATTGAACGAATTTTACTGGGTTTTAATGTTGGCTGCCAACTTTTTAGCTATAATGGTGGCTTTCCGTCTTTGGGGCAAAATCGGTCTTTTCATTTGGATGCCGATTTCAATTATTGTGGCTAATATTCAAGTTACAAAAATGGTGATCATCTTTGGATTTGAAGCCACTTTAGGTAACATTGTTTATGCGACAAGTTTTCTTGCCACCGATATTTTAAGTGAGTGTTACGGGAAAAAAGAGGCGACAAAAGCGGTAACAATCGGGTTTTTCTCCCTTGTTGTGATGACCGTTTTAATGAATATTGCTTTGTTGTTTCTCCCCTCCGAAGCCGATTTTGTTCACGAATCGATGTATACGATATTCAGTTTAATGCCTAGAGTTTCACTGGCAAGTTTAATAGCATATGTAATCAGTCAGTACCATGATGTATTTGCGTTTGAGTTTTGGAAAAAAAGGAAGCCCCAGGTTAAATATTTATGGATAAGAAACAATGCTAGTACCCTAGTCAGCCAATTAATCGACACACTCCTTTTCACTTTTATTGCTTTTTGGGGGGTGTACAGTTGGGATGTATTGTCTCAGATTATTGTTACAACGTACCTTCTCAAAGCGGTTGTGGCTCTACTCGATACTCCGTTTATCTACTTGGGAAGACACTGGTTCGATTTGAAAGTTATTGGTGATTGAGGTAGTTGTAGGGGGCTTCATTCACAATTTTTATCAGTTTCTCAACAGCCTCATCAGTTCCGGCAAGTAAAATTTTGGAAATCGGTTTGCGCTCAATTAAAAGAGAGTCATCGTATTCAAACGGAGTGGAGTCATGGTAACAGACTCTGAAGCCGTCTTTAACTAAAAGGGCATGGGAACTGGCTATGTCCCAGCAGTAGCAGTTCATACTGATAGATGCTTGTATGTTTGGATAAAGCAGGCAGCTGACGATGTGCAAAATATTTGAACCAAAAGAACGCATCTTTACCTGAAACGGATTAAGCATAAGAAACCTGAACAGATTGGAGGGCATAACAATCTGTTTTAACTCTCTCTCTTCCAGCCTGTTGCTGTATTTTACACCGTTTAGGGTGATCTCTTTGTTTGGGTCAAGTCTTAAAAACAGACTCTGATGACAGCCGAGACCCCATCTTGGTGCATACAGCATTGCCCCTACTGCTTTTCTGTTCTCGTCTAAAATTCCCAAAGAGAGACACCAGGTGGGAAGGCCTTGGCTGTAGGTGTCGGTACCGTCTATCGGATCTAAAATAAAAGTCAAAGGGGCGTCGGGGTTAAAAGGGAAGAGGGCCTCTTCGGTTATTACATTGGCATTGGGAAACAGCTCTCTGATTTTTGAACCGACTTTCTCGTTGATAGTTGTATCGGCTTCAGTCAGAACAGAGTTGTCTGTTTTATAAGATCTGAGGACTTTCTGCTGGATAGAGCAGGCCCAATTACCCATCTCTACTATTAAATTGGCCAACTGATCGTATCTACTCATTGAATACCTTCTTCCTCTGTGATACGTTTTTACCGCAATGGAAAACCAAATAGAATCACTTGTTCAATCCTACCTAAAAAGTAGCGGTGCTTACAAGTCTTTTATTAACGATAAATCTATTCCTCTTTTTGTTGAAGCTCTGGAAGGCTATCCGTTGGCAAAAGCCATTGCACTGTTTCAAAACCAAGTTGAAGGGAATGTTTGGGCAATCTGTTCAACCGAAATGGCAGCTAAAGAACTTTGTAAAGATTTAGAGGCAGCAAACAGAAGTTTTATCTATCTTTCTTCAAACAACAAAGTTTTGTACAGTAAATGGGAGGGAAGTAAAAATGAGTATGAACAACTCAGGGCCTTGGCCCTTCTCCTAGAAAAAAAACAGATACCTGTGGTAACCCATTTAAGAAGTTTCGTCAGTCCTACCCTTAAACCGACTTCGGTGGAGAATACCAAGTTTACAATAGCGATTAACGACTCTTTTAATCCAACAAGTATTGCTAAAATATTGGCAGAGGGAGGCTATTATCGCTCTCCGAGTACCTCGGTAAGCGGAGAGTTCTCTCTCCATGGGGAAGTATTGGATTTTTTCCCTTACGATGAAGCCTATCCGGTTCGCCTCTATGCTGAATGGGATAAAATTGAGAAGATTACCTATTTTGATCCTTTTAACCAAGACACACTTAAAAGTGTTGCCAAAGTGAGTGTTAATCTCATCAAAGAGCAAGAGAAGGAGTTTGACACTACCATTTCAGAGTATTTAAAAGAGAAAGATTACTTTTTTTTCATCGGTAGGGAGCGACTGGAAAGTTCATATCACTCTTTGACGGTTGAGGCTAAAGCTCTTTACAAAGAGGCTTTTTTGGAAAACAGAGAAGCCCCTAAACCGCATGAACTTCTTTTAGATTACCCCTCATTTTATAAAAACCTTAAGAGAAAATGCACTGTTGTTGATGTTCAGGGACAGACGAAAAATGCATTTAAAATTGACATAGACGGTCCCAATTCATTCTTCGGAAATTTTGTGATGCTTAAAGAGTACCTTGAACAGCTCTTTAGTAACGGTTACACCGTTGCCGTTTATGCCGGCTCAAAATTACAAAAAGAGCGTCTTGGCAATATGTTGAAGGAGTTTCCCTCTCTTATTATTGAAGATAAAGAGCTCAGTGGCGGTTTTTCAATCCTAGAGAAGAAGTTAACTGTAATTTGTGACCATGAAATTTTTGGCCGCCGCAAACAGATTATTAAAACACTCCATAAAGTACAAACATCGCCGCTGGACTCTTTTGTTGATCTTAACGAGGGTGATTATGTGGTTCACATTAATTATGGGGTGGGGCAGTTTGAGAAGATTGAGAGAGTCACAACCAGCGGAAAAGAGCGCGACTATATAAAAATTGTTTATGCCAATAATGAGCGCCTTTTTGTCCCTATTGAACAGGCAAACCTGATTCAGCGTTATATCGGCAGTGAAGGGGGAAAGCCCACTTTAGACCGAATAGGTGCAATCGGATGGGAGAACAAAAAAGCAAAAGCCCGCAAAGCAGCTGAAAAATTGGCGCTGAATTTGGTTCAGCTGTACGCCAGAAGACAGAGCAGCAGAGGTTTTCCGTTTCCCAAAGATACCGATTGGCAGCTAGAATTTGAGGCTTCTTTTCCGTTTGAAGAGACTTTTGATCAGATTGTCTGTATTGAAGATGTTAAAAAAGATATGGAGAGTCCCATTGTAATGGACCGGTTAATCTGCGGTGATGTCGGCTATGGGAAAACCGAGATCGCCTTCCGGGCTGCCTTTAAAGCTGTCATGGCAAATAAACAGGTCGCTTTTTTAGCTCCCACGACAATATTAGCCGACCAACACTACCGGACTTTGACAGAGAGATTAGGCAACTTTCCTCTGCGAACTGCGTTGTTAAGTCGCATGGTTTCGCACAAAGAACAGAAAAAAGTTCTAAAAGAGTTAAAAGAGGGTGCTGTCGATATCTTGGTAGGAACCCACCGTATATTACAAAAAGATGTAGCCTTTAAAGATTTGGGCCTTCTGGTTATTGACGAAGAGCAGCGTTTTGGCGTTAAAGATAAAGAAAGAGTTAAAGAGTTAAAAACAAATGTTGACTCTTTAGCCCTTTCGGCAACTCCCATTCC
>JBAYOE010000046.1:0-9436 GCA_041678405.1 Sphaerochaetaceae bacterium
GCTGTGTGAAGTCGATGAGATTTACCAAGTCGGAGGAGCTCAGGCAATTGGTGCCTTAGCCTACGGGACCGAGACAATACCGTCTGTCGATAAAATATTTGGTCCTGGTAATAGGTATGTCACAGAAGCAAAGAGCCAAGTGAGCAGAGTATGTGCCATCGACATGCCCGCCGGCCCAAGTGAAGTCATGGTAGTCATAGATAAAAATAGCAACTACGCTTTTGCCGCTGCAGACTTACTCAGTCAGGCAGAACATGGACCAGATAGCCAAATTGCACTTGTTGTTTACTGTTCCGATGTGATTTTAGCCCACCAAATAATAGATGAAGTTGAAAATCATCTTAAAGAACAATTAAAAACTTTACCCCGCAAAGAAATCGCAACCAAAGTCATTGATAACGGCAGAGCCTTTGTAGCATTGGATGAAAAAAAACTGTTGGAAATTATTGACAATTGGGCAGCGGAGCATCTAATACTGCAGTGTGACAATTATTCAGAGATAGCCAAAAAGGTAAATAATGCAGCTTCTCTGTTTTTGGGTCCCTACTCTTGTGAATCGGCGGGCGATTATGCATCGGGAACAAACCACACACTGCCTACAAACTTTTGGGCAAGAAGTCATAGCGGGATTTCTCTACAGAGTTTTTTAAAACGACTCTCGTTTCAGGAAATAGCAAAAGAGGGGTTGGAAACACTGAGTGAGACAATAGTTACCCTAGCCGGGGCTGAGGGTTTAGAGGCCCACAGCAGGGCTGTTAAAATAAGGATGGAAGGGAAATAAAGGCGTGAAAAAAGAGAAGTTTACAATAAAAGAGTTGATGCGTCCCAATATTTTAAAATTGGTACCCTACTCATCTGCCAGAAGCGAGTACATAGATTCAGATGCACTGCTTCTTGATGCAAATGAGCATTACCGAGATTTTGTCGGCAACGATGGGAGAAACAGATATCCGGATCCTCAACACACCCTTTTGAAAAAAAAGATTGAAGAAGTTTTAAAGCTTCCTGCCAAAAAGTTGGCTATCGGTAGCGGAAGTGATGAGCTCATTGATCTCCTTTTTAGAATTTTCTGCACTCCTAAAAAAGATAAAGCTCTGCTAATTTCACCAACCTATGGAGCCTATGAAGTTTTTGCCGCAATAAATGATGTTGCTGTCAGCCATTGCCAACTGAAAGGAGATTTTACCATCGACTTAAATAAGATGGAGGCTGTTTGCAGTCTGGTAAACAACGGAACTCCTGAAAGCGGGATGCATAAACTTCTTTTTATCTGCAGTCCCAATAACCCATCAGGTAACTCTTTTCCTCTTGAGCAAATTGAGATGATGGTTAACCGCTTCCAAGGAGTTGTCGTAGTTGATGAAGCCTATATCGATTTTTCAAAAAAAGAGTCGGCTGTAAAGCTTTTGGATAAATACGATAATCTTGTGGTTTTAAGGACTCTCTCTAAAGCTTGGGCTTTAGCGGATGCCCGTGTAGGGATAGCAATTTCCTCCGATGAGATAATAAAAATGATTCATAACGTTAAGTATCCGTACAATTTAAGTGGGATTTCACAGCAGTTGGCAATGGCTACTTTAGATAATTACAGTGAGGTTCAAAAGCATATTGAGCTTATTGTTCAGCAACGGGAGAGGGTCGCATCGGCTCTTAAAGAGTTTAAGTTTGTCGATAAAGTTTATCCGAGTGAAGCTAACTTTCTTTTAGTGAGAGTTCTAAATGACCCTGTGCAACTGCTTCAAACCCTTAGAGATGAAAAAATAATAATAAGAAACAGGTCTAATACGAGAGGATGTTATCAGAGTGTAAGAATTTCAATAGGAAGTGTTGAGGATAACAATCGCCTGTTGGACGCACTAAAAAGGATAGATAGAGATTATGACGGAGAAAAATGATAAAGGCGCTGCCCTTTTTATTGAGATTTTTGGGGGTATCCTTACTCTCAAAGATGGAATGCCCTATTTCTGTTTGGATGTTTTTCCCTCTTTAATTGCCTTAAGTGAGGATAACAGATACCAACTCTATTTAATAAAACAAAAAGAGACTGAAGAGTCTTTAGCTGATTATGTTGTTTCTTCTCTGACAAATCAGAAAATCGTTATTGAAGATGTTGTGGAAGAATCTATAGAGCCCTCTTTTGTCGCTAAAGAGTTTAGTTATCTCATAGGGCCAAATACGAAACAGCTAGAGACTCTTTGGGGAATCAGAGCTTTATCCTTAGATAGCTGGCAAGAGAGAGTTGAGTTTCTTTTAGAGGATTATGTTAAAAACAGAAAAGCCTTTATAAAGAGAGAGACTGCAGAGACATCAATTGAACTAAAATTGGATTTGGATGGTAAAGGAAAAGGAGCAATAAACAGCGGGCTTCCCTTTTTTGACCATATGCTTCTTCAAATTGCCCGGCACGGGAAAATTGATTTAGAACTTACATGCAAAGGTGACTTGGAAGTTGATGAACACCACAGCGTTGAAGATATTGCGATAGTTTTGGGGCAGGCTTTTAAAGAGGCTCTTGGCGAAAAAAGGGGTTTAAGACGTTACGGCTTTGAAGTTCTACCGATGGATGAAGTTTTAGCTACCGTCGTTGTAGATTTCTCTGGGAGGAGTCATTTTGAGTGGGATGTCAGATTTGGTCTTCCGATGGTGGGAACCTTTCCTACCGAACTTTTTAGCCATTTCTTTAAAACATTCAGCGATCACTGCCGTTGTAATCTCAACATAAGTGTCACAGATGGCAATACCCACCACCAAATAGAAGCTCTCTTTAAAGCATTTGCCCGTGCTCTTCGTAAAGCCGTATTCAGGTATAAGCAGAGTGATGAGTTACCCTCCACAAAAGGAGTCCTTTGATGGATATAATTTTAGCTATCGACATAATTGAGGGTAAATGTGTCCGTTTAACAAAAGGAGACTATGCAACAAAAAAAATCTATGCCTCTGATCCTTTAAAGATAGCTAAAGAGTACGAAGCAGCCGGTTTTAAGAGGCTGCATCTTATAGATTTAGACGGTGCAAAAGCTAAGAAGGTAGTGAATCTTAAAGTTTTGGAGACCATTGCAACTAATACAGACCTAATAATCGATTTTGGTGGAGGGCTGAATTCAATAGGGGACTTTGCCTCTGTTTTTGACAGCGGTGCTTCGATGGCTACCGTAGGCTCTTTGGCAGCCAATAACAGGGAACTTACCCTTGAGCTTCTTAATCAATATTCAAAAGAAAAACTGATTTTAGGATCTGATTGCAAAGATCGGAAAATTGCGGTTTCCGGATGGCAGGAGGTAACTGACATTTCGGTTCTCTCTTTTATAACGACATATCTAAAAGAGGGTTTTGAGATGGTAATAAGTACCGATATTAGTAAGGATGGGATGTTAAAAGGGCCCTCTTTCGACCTCTATAAAGAGATTTTAAAGCAGGCTGAAGCAGATTGTCTTTCAATCTCTTTAATAGCCAGCGGAGGTGTAAGCAGTATCAAAGATTTGGATAAGTTAAATGAACTTAATCTTTTTGGCTCAATAATTGGGAAAGCTTTTTATGAAAATAAAATCAGCTTAGAAGATTTAGCTAAGTGGGAGAAAAACCGATGAACACTGATTATAAAAGAATAATCGCTTGTTTGGACATCGAAAATGGAAAAGTCGTTAAAGGAATTAACTTTGAGAATATTAGGGAAGTTGGCAACGTTGTTGATTTAGCAGCTTCTTATTACTCAAAAGGAGTTGATCAGGTTGCCCTTTTGAATATCAGCGCAACAGAGGCAAATAAGGGGGGCTTTGCTGTTTTGGTTAAAGAGGCAGCCGCAGTGAAAAAAGGAGATTTGATTGCGGGAGGGGGCATAAATAACTTGGATGACGCTTACCGGTTGCTCTCTAACGGTGCCGATAAAATCACAATCAACAGTATGGCTGTTAAAAAGCCCTCCCTAATAGACTCCATAGCTAAAGAGTTTGGCCAAGATGTTTTGGTGTGTGCCATTGATGTCATAACAAACCCTGATATAGAAGGGGGATGGGAGGTTGTTATTTCGGGGGGAAGAGAAGCAACTGCAAAGGATGCTTTTAGTTGGGCTAAAGAAGTGGCTTTGCGGGGAGCTTCGGGAATTTTGCTTACATCAAAGGACCACGACGGAACAAAACAGGGCTTTGCTATCGACTTATTGAAAAAAATGAAGAATTCTGTTGATATCCCAATTATAGCCAGTGGCGGAGCGGGGAATATGGACCATTTCCTTACCCTTTTCAAGGAAGAAGCCGCTGATGGGGCTCTTGGTGCCTCAATTTTTCACTTTAATTTAGTGGAGATTGATAAACTAAAGATTTATTTGAAGAAAAATGGTATAAGTGTAAACCTATAGCAAAAGGGGAGAGAACTTAATGGAAATTGACTTTTCAAAAGGGGATGGCTTAGTTCCTGCCATTGTACAAGATTCGGTGACTCGGAAAGTCCTTATGCTAGGTTACATGAATGCAGAAGCCCTCCAAATCACCCAGGATCGGGGCCTTGTGACTTTTTATTCACGTTCCCGCCAAAGCCTTTGGACAAAAGGGGAGCAAAGCGGAAACTACCTCAAACTCCGTGAAATTATTGTAGATTGCGATAACGATACCCTTTTAATAAAAGCAATCCCAACAGGGCCTGTCTGTCATAAAGGATCCGATACATGCTTTGGGGAGAGCAATGATGCCCAAAGATTATCGAGCGGCGATTTCCTCTTTTATTTAGAGGATGTTATTAACGACCGCAGAGAACATCCGATTGAGGGTTCCTATACCAACCATCTGTTATCGAGAGGATTGAATAAAATTGCACAGAAAGTGGGCGAAGAGGCTGTTGAGCTGGTTATCGAAGCGATGAGTACCAATAAAAACCTCCTTTTGGGCGAAGCCGCAGATTTAATTTACCACATGATGGTTCTGTTGGCCCAAAAGAATGTTCGTTTTGAAGAGGTTATAGAAGTTCTTAAGGGGAGACACTCCCGATAGGTGAGCTGCCGTGAAGCCAGAAAAAGGGACTAAAGAGTATACAATCGGTTTGAAAGTATCTCTTGTCTCAATAGTTTTTAGTATAATATTAGCCCTGTTGAAGTTAATATCGGGGGTCTTTGGCCACTCTTCGGCTCTCATCAGCGATGGGCTAAACTCTTTAAGTGATATCTTCAGTTACTCTGTCGTAGCCGGAGGAGTGGCAGCCAGCGATAAAAGAGCCGATACCGTTCACCAGTATGGACATGAAAAACTGGAAAGCATAATCAGCCTGTTTTTAGCTTTAGCCATCATTGGCACAGGTTTTACTATTGGTTATAAAGCGGTTGTCCATCTTATCAATTCCGATGAAGTTCCCATCCCAACTCTTTTTCCCTTAATAGTTGCGGTTTTATCAATAATAACCAAACTATACCTATGGCGATTCACAGCTAAAAATGCCATTAAAACAAATTTAAGTTCCCTTAAGGCTTTGGCAACGGATCACCTTTCTGATATGTTAAGTTCAATAGGAGCCCTTATCGGGGTTATCGGAGCAAAGATGGGATATCCTTTAAGCGACCCACTTGCCTCGTTAATAATTGCGGCTCTGATTATAAAAGCTGCTATCGAGGTCTTCTTGGCTGCGTTTAACGTGTTAATGGATGCTTCTGTTGACAAAGAGACTATCAAAATACTAAAAGGGTCGATTTTAAAGGATAGGAGAATACTTGCTTTAGATCTCTTAAGAACCCGCAGTGTCGGCAGTGGGTACTGGGTTGAAGTTGAGATAAAACTGCCAAAAGAGCTCTCTTTGTACGAAGCCCACAGAATAGCCGAACAACTGCACGACCGTTTAGAGAAAGAATTCCCAAGAATCAAACACGTGATGGTTCATACCAATCCTTCAAAATAGAAAAAACTGCCTAAATACCAATTTCAAATGAAAGAATTCGGGCTTTAATTTTATTCTTACTGCTTGCATACTCCCTCTGAAACTAATAGATGTGTTGGTTATAAAGCTTAGGTTCTGATTTAATGATACTGTTTCACAGTCAAGAGTTATGGTTGCTTTTACTCCTTTTGTGTGTGACAATTAGTCTCATAAAAGCAAGATGCTTGCAATCATTTAAAAAAGGAACAGGCTTTATTAATGGAATTACACCAAATAGGTGAATTGCTTGAGCATAAAAATCTTCTCAACCAACTAATTGATTTAATTTCTGACTTTGTTTTCTACAAAGATTTAGATGGAAAATATTTAGGCTGTAACAAAGCATTCGAGAAGTTGGTAGGCAAACCGAGAGATGAAATAGTCGGAATGTCTTGCAATGATGTTGTCGGTTTAATCAGTAAAGATTTGTGCAGAGAGAGCGATCTCAAGGTCGTAAAAACCGGAAAACAACTCAAAGTTGAGGGATTACTGAGAGGCAGTGACGGCCAAGAGATAATTGTAGAAAACTTAAAAGCCCCTCTCTATAATTCAGAGAATGAAATAGTCGGAGTTATAATTATCGGGCGAAACATTACTTTGCACAAAAAAGCCCAGGAAGCCCTCAAAAAAAGTGAAGTTAAATACCGCTTAATAACTGAAAATGTTACCGATGTAATTTGGGTTCTAGATGTTAAGAGCTTAAGATACCTTTATATAAGCCCTTCAATAATGCAATTAAGGGGTCTTACCGTTGAAGAGGCTATGAAAGAGACAATCGAAGAGAGTATGTCTAAAAAGGATTATCAGGAAATCATAAAAAATTTTACCAATCAAATTCAGGAATTTTTAAAAAATCCACTCAAATCGAACTCTTTTGTTACCGAAATTCAGCAACGCCATAAAAACAAGAAGTGGATTTGGGTAGAAATTTCTGCTGTTTTTAGGCACAACAGTGATGGCAACTTAGAAATTGTAGGTGTCAGCAGAAATATTGAAGAGAGAAAAAAGCGGGAAGAGAAGATTATTTACTTAAGTACTCATGACTATTTAACTGACATCTTCAATTTTAGGCATTTCCAGTACTTAGCCCAATTAGAATTTCAAAAACTTGCCAACTGTGAAAACTCCCTCTTTCTTTTGATGATAGACATAGACAATTTTAAGTCTGTAAATGACCGCTACGGACATCAAATAGGGGATGATGTTTTAAAATTGGTTGTCAAGACAATCTCGTCCATTATTGATGAACAAGACCTTTTTGCCCGCTACGGCGGAGAAGAATTTATGGTGCTTATGAAAAAAAATGACTCCTCGGAAGCCATAAATAGTGCTGAGATAATAAGGAAAACAATCGGAGAAACACCTCACCCTATTGCCGGTAAAATCACTCTCTCTATCGGTGTTGCAGAATGTAATAAACTTGAGACGCTGGAAGAACTCTACAGAAAAGCCGACAGAGCAATGTATGAGGCAAAGAAATTGGGTAAAAACAGGGTAGTTGTCTCACACAATTAACCTCTCCTCTAAAATAGAGCACTAAGATTGTAAGCCATAAACAATCCTATAACCAAAGAGGCAATGTTGGAAACCAAAGCATAAAATGTTGCTTTCATCCATCTAATCTCACCGTTACTTAATCTTTTAAAAAAGAGAGAGTATAAAACCGCTTCAATTAAAAAAACTACGACTTCCGCCATAAAAAACAGAAAAGAGGCAATAAAGAGACCGATGATATAGCTGGCTAAATTCAAAAATACATTTAGCAGCAGTTGGGTTATCAGATTCACAACGATAATGAACCAGATAAGATTTCTTTTACGTATTTTAAAAAGCCAAGCAATGCCTACCTCGATTAAAACGGTAACTATGATCCTAACGGCAAGGGCAAAAATCTCTTTTGCCAAATTGTAGTTTGAGACAAGGGTGATGTCATCTTCGCTGACCAAAGCTGTAAAATAAGAATTAAAAGCATAGTTGGTGTAAGCCGATTCACTTAAGATGAATTTATCGTTTTCAGGCAAATAGATTAAAACCCTGTAAGTGTGAGGAGGATAATAGTTCCAACTGAAACGATGATCCTCTTCAATTTTAAAAAAGCGCTGTAAAAAGAAGTATCCTTGCGCTAAAGGATACTCAACAAATTTAGTGAAAATACCATAATCTTGGAAACTCTCATCATAATTAAAACTTTCTGGATTATCGTTGTCAAAAATATTATAAGGGCCGACACGTTTTTCGGTAGAGAGTAAGGTAACATAATAAGACTCACCTTCAAGCCCTTTAATCTCTATTGTGACACTCGGTTTTGGTCCCGCATCGGCAACAAGAAGGTAGGGAAAGAAAGCCAGCATAGTAATTAAAAAGAGGAATACAAAAAACACTCCCTTACTGTTTCTCACTACTCTAACCCTCAAGACTAAAATAATAAGAGATAATCTTTAAGGCTACTTAGTTAAAAACGAAAACTGAAAAACAGTTGCTATTATCGATATTGAGTAAACAAACTTTTCGATAAGGCATATTGAACAATAGCTGTTGTTGGTATAAACCCAAGAAAAGAGGTTTGAAAAAATGAAAGAAAAAGCAGAAAATACCATAAATATCAGAAAAGTAGCAAAAAGTGATGCCGTCAATCTTATAGAGTATCTAAACAAAGTCAGTTGTGAGTCAGATTTTTTAACATTCGGTGCAGGTGAGTTTGTAATGAGTGTTGAAGAGGAAGAGAGATTTATCGAGAATACCTTCAGAAAAGAGAATGACTTATTTATCGTAGCAGAAACAAATAATGAAATTGTAGGAACTTTATCCTTTGCAACAGGGCCAAGAAAAAGAACTGCCCATGTTGGTGAATTTGGAATGAGTGTCATTAAAAAGCATTGGGGAATCGGAGTTGGTACTAAGCTGATTAATTATCTAATAAGCTGGGCTAAAGAGTCTAAAAGAATTAGAAAAATTAATTTAAAGGTTAGATCAGACAACGAAAGAGCCATCCATTTGTATAAAAAAATGGGCTTTGTAGAAGAAGGGCTAAGAAAAAGAGACCTCTTTGTTAACGATAAATTCTACGATACTCTGTTAATGGGAAAGTGCATTGATTAAAAGGAGATTGTTTTAATTCTCCTGTTGTGATGTTTAGGTCTAGGTTGTGGAAAAGAGATAATAGTTAGCCGTATTTGTGAATATATTCTGTGGTAAGCAAAAAGCATAAAGATAGGTCTCAGTAGTCGATATTTCCAATAATCTTTTTTCCTATTTTGAAAAAAGGTAGCGTTTCGTACAAAGAACATATTTTATCAGCTATATTTACAACCACGCTCTCTTTGAAGGATGGAATACCTAAGTTCAGAGGAAACATGTGTGTTGCAATTATATCTTTTTCGATATCCGATAAGATGAAATCACGGTGTGCATTTTCCAAAGCCCGTTTGGCATGGAAAAAACGTAAGCGCTCTATAAATCTCTCTTAATCTTCCAACTCTGCCTTGCTACACTTCAGAAAACGAAATCTCTGGGGGAAAGCAATGAAAAGACATTACACCGA
>JBAYOE010000047.1:0-9313 GCA_041678405.1 Sphaerochaetaceae bacterium
GCTGCTCCCCCGACGCTTAACTGTTTCAGTTGAGCCTCATCGATAAGCTTCCCGCTGCTGATATCACCGCTGTTTTTAAAATAACAGCCTGCCGAAGGAAAATCAAATTGCCCTTTTGCAAACCTTATTTTACGTTGTTTCTCTTTGAATTGACGGGCTGCACTGCTGTCTTTTGTCGGTTCAAGCCTGAATGCAACTTCAAAGATAAGGGAATTTTTAGTCATAAAAGGGGAAGATTTGTAACTGAATTTTGAATCTATGGCATGTAAACGTCTTAAAGACCCCTCATTGTCGATATAATCGACCCACTCAATAAGTTCTGCGATACTTAAACCGGCTGCCTGAGAATTACCCCAAACAGCTCCTCCGATGCTGCCGGGAAGGCCTCCCAAAGCCTCAAGGCCGCTTAGGAAATTTTCAATTGAAATGTTTATAGCTTTATCAACTAAAAGACCCGCTTCAACAACAAAAATGCGGCCTCTTATGTGGTAGTTGAGCAGAGATGCAGTACTTATGACTAAGCCTTCTACACCCTCGTCACTGATTAAAACATTTGAGCCGCCCCCCAATACGGTGTAGGGAATGTTTTTATTGATTGCCCATTTTATAAGTTCTTGTGCTTCTTCCAAATTTTTAGGCTGGGCAAATAAATCAGCTTGACCGCCTGTATTGTAACTACTCAAAGCTTTAAGGGCGACGTTTTTCTCTACCAAGTGAGCGATATTGATTTTTTCAACTGCTTTGCCTATTCTGTTATTCACAAGGTAATCGTAAACTAATATTACTCTGAGAGACAATAGAAAACTTTTTGGTTACCGATAGGAGTCAGCATAATGAGAATTTCCCTCTACAATACAAAAAGTAGGTCAATAGAACCGTTTGAACCTCTAAAGAAAGATGTAGTGGGAATGTACTGTTGTGGTCCCACAGTCTACAATTTTGCCCATATCGGCAACTTAAGAACTTACCTCTTTGAGGATGTTTTAAGAAGGACAATCGAATATTTCGGCTATAGGGTAGAACACGTAATGAATATTACCGATGTGGGACACTTAACAGATGATGCCGATGACGGTGAAGATAAGATGGTAAAAGCCTCAAAGGAGAAAAAACTTGATGTTTATACCATTGCTAAAATGTATACTGATGCTTTTTTTGAAGATACAAAAGCACTCAATATATTAAAGCCGACGGTAATATGTAAAGCCACTGACCACATAAAAGATATGATTAATCTTATAAAAAGATTGGAGGAGAAGGGGCATACTTACATAGCTGGAGGCAATGTCTATTTTAGTACCGATACTTTTGAAAGATATGGGGAACTGACTAATTTAACCAATGATCATGAAAACAGGGTCTCACGGGTAGAAGTTGATAAAAACAAGAGAAATCCCAAAGATTTTGTTCTTTGGTTTACAAAATCAAAATTCGAGAACCAGGTAATGGTGTGGCCCTCTCCGTGGGGAGAAGGATATCCGGGGTGGCATATCGAGTGTTCGGCAATGAGCATGAAATACCTGGGAGAATCTTTTGACATCCACTGCGGAGGAGTTGACCACGTCAGTGTCCACCACACAAACGAGATTGCCCAAAGTGAAGCAGCAACGGGTAAAGAGTGGGTTAAATACTGGATACATGGAGAGTTTTTATTGGATGAGACTGGGAAAATGGCCAAATCGAAGGGAGAATTTTTAACTTTGGCCCTGTTGGTTGAAAAAGGGTATCACCCTCTGGATTATCGGTTTTTTAATTTGGGAGCCCATTATAGGTCACAGCTTGTTTTTAGCTGGGAAGCTCTTAAAGGGGCCCAAAACGGACGGCGGAAGTTGGCAAATACCATAAAAAGGTTAAAACAAGAGGCAACACTACCCAATAAAAGCTCAGAATCTGATACAATCTCTTATGTGGATCAATTCTATACCCATTTAGCTAACGATTTAAATACTCCGAGGGCTCTGGCTACTTTGTGGACAATGTTGCAAGATAACAGCAAGACTCCAAATCAGAAGTTGGCGGCTATAGAAAAAATGGATAAAGTTCTTGGTCTTGATTTGTTGAACGAACAAATAAAAGAAGAAGAACCAATCAGTGAGGAAATATTAGAACTTATCAGACAAAGAACAGAAGCTAAAGAGCAGAAGAACTATACCCTGGCCGACAATTTGCGTGCTATAGTGGAGCAAGCGGGCTACAAAGTTGTTGATACTCCCAACGGCACTGAAGTTGAGAAAAAAATGTAACCATAAAGTGGGATGAGTTGTTAAGCATATGGAAGTAAAAAGTAGCGATAGCAAATCGTTTAAACAAGTTTATGAGGAGGTATTTCCGGTTGTGATGCGCGTTGCGTATCATGTTACCTATAACTTGGATGTCGCTGAAGATATCTGTCAGGAAGCGTTTATCCGTTTTTATGAAAAAAACATTGATTTTCCTTCAATAGATGAAGCTAAGTATTGGTTGATACGGGTTACGAAGAATTTAGCCATCAATGTTGTTAAAAGAAAATCGAGAGAACAGGCGATGGTGGATAAGATAAAAAAAATGCCGAGAGTCCCAATTCGCAACGGAGAACAAGAACTGATTAATTCAGAGACAAGGACATTAGTAAGAGAAGCTGTCGAAAAACTACCGGAGAAGTTAAAATCGGTGTTGATTTTAAAAGAGTATGCCGATTTGAATTACAAAGAGATTGGAAGTATTCTCCGTATTTCCGAAAGTAATGTTAAAGTCAGAGTTCATCGAGCCAGAAAAATAATGGAATCGATGCTTGACCGGGAGGAAATGCATGTGTCTTGATGACCAAATTCTTAACACTTATCTCGATAAAGAGCTCGTAGAGCCTTGGAAAACACAGGTTGAAGAGCATCTTAGTTATTGCACTGCTTGCCAGAAACGCTATGATCAGCTTGAGCAGCTGCACCTTATAATCTCTCAATCCCGTTTGCAGGAAGATGAGTTGAACAATTCCAAAAAGAAAGTTTTAAGCTTTATTGACAAAAACTATCTGCAACAGCAAAACAAAGTTAAGTTCATTAACAGGGAGTTTAGAATAAAGACACCTATTCTTTTAAGCAGTGCCGCTGCTTTTCTCTTTATTCTGATGGGAGCACTGTTTATCGGAAGAGGGATCCAATCTGACAGCGGTGAACTTATCCCTTCTGTCGTTTTATCCAACGGAGGAGGTTCTGTAGTCCAAGTCAGAGCAACCGAAGCCTTGGCTGCCAATCAGGTTCTTGAAAACTTCAGCCTTGAAGAGATTTTAAAGTATCTGGATTCCAAAGGTTTTGATGTTGATTTGCGCTTAAGAACCATTCAGCTTTTTGAACAGAACGGTGAAAATTCTCTTGCAAACGAGTAACTAATGGTGTATACATAAAAAAGAGCCCATGCAGCTCGCGGCGACCCAGCCTTCTACGGATGGCTGGGTCTCCATTTATATTGTAACAAGTGTCCCATTTTGTTACTATTGCCACACCAAGGAGATTCCCAATGAGAGCTGTTGAGCTTGCAAAAACGTACAACCCAAAAGAGTTTGAAGATCGCCTTTATAAAGAGTGGAAAGAAAAAGGACATTTTAAACCGTCTGATAACAGTCACCAAGACTCTTTTACCATAGTGATGCCTCCTCCCAACGTTACCGGAATTTTACACATGGGCCATGCCCTAAATAATATTTTACAGGATATTTTAAGCCGTTATTACCGAATGAAAGGCCGCCCGACATTGTGGTTGCCCGGGACAGACCACGCCGGTATTGCCACTCAAAACGTTGTCGAACGGGAACTGAACAAAGAAAATCTGACACGCCACATGATAGGACGAGAGGAGTTTTTAAAGCGGACATGGAGTGTCAAAGAACGACACCACAGTGTAATAACCAAACAGCTTGAAAAAATAGGATCTTCATGTGATTGGTCCAGAGAGCGCTTCACTATGGATGAAGGATTGTCAAAAGCTGTCAGAGAAGCTTTTGTTACCCTTTATGAACGCAACCTTATTTACAGGGGAAACTACCTGGTAAACTACTGTACCCACTGTACAACAGCCCTTGCCGATGATGAGGTTGAACATGTCAGTGAAGAGGGAAAACTTTACTATGTTAAATATCCGCTTGCCGATAAAAGTGGCTTTTTGACAGTAGCTACCACCAGACCGGAAACAATGTTTGGCGATGTCGCTGTTGCGGTAAATCCTCAAGACCCCCGCTATGAAAGCTATATCGGAAAAGAGGTAATATTGCCTTTAGCCGACAGGGTAATCGGTGTAATCGGAGACTCTTATGTTGATATAGAATTTGGCACCGGTGCTCTTAAAATAACACCGGCTCATGACCCAAATGACTGGGAAGTGGGAAAACGACACAATCTCAAACCGCTGAATATCCTAAACGGTGACGGTTCTCTCAATGAGAATGTTCCCAAAGAGTTTCAGAAACAAAATATTTTGCAAGCTAGAGAGGGGGTTGTTAAGAAGTTAGAGGAGGAAGGGTACCTCGTAAAAGTTGAAAAGCATAACCATGAAGTGGGAACATGCTACCGTTGTTCTACAATCATCGAACCTTATTTGTCGGAACAGTGGTTTGTCTCGATGGAGGGGATGGCTCAAAAGGCTCTTAAAGCTTGGCAGGAGGGCAAAATTAATTTCTATGCCAAAAGGTGGGAGAATACCTACACCCATTGGCTTAAGAATATAAGACCGTGGTGTATAAGCAGACAGTTATGGTGGGGACACCGCATACCGGTTTGGTATTGTAACAGCTGTAATGCAATGATGGTCGAACGAGAAGACCCGACACATTGCAAGGTATGCAACTGCAGTGATATTCGACAGGAAGAAGATGTTCTGGATACTTGGTTCAGTTCTTGGCTTTGGCCTTTCAGTACTTTAGGTTGGCCCGAAAAGACAGCTGATTTAGAGCGATTTTTTCCCACCAGCACTCTGGTAACAGGCTACGACATTATCTTTTTCTGGGTTTCAAGAATGATAATGGCCTCTTTGGAACTTCTTGAGGAGGTTCCCTTTTCAGATATCTACATCACCGGTTTGGTCAGAGATAAATTTGGAAGAAAGATGTCAAAATCTTTGGGAAACGGAATTGATCCACTTGAAGTCGTTGACCAATACGGTGCCGATGCAATGAAATTTACTTTTGCCTACATGGCTGCCCAGGGACAAGACATTTTAATCGATTTTGATTCCTTTAAATTTGGGTCTAGATTTGCAAACAAGATATGGAACGCAACCCGATTCTTGTTAATGAATTTAGAAGGCAAACAACTCATAACTGTAAAAAACGCTGAACTCAGTGTTTTGGATAAGTGGATGTACCACCAATTCAATCAAGCGGTAAAAAAAATAGAGTCTGCTGTTGAAAGTTACCGGTTTAACGATGCCAGCAGCGTTATCTACTCCCTGTTTTGGAATGATTTTTGCGACTGGTATATTGAAGCGATTAAATTTCAGCTGAACTCCAAAGATGAGTATCAGCGCAACAGACAAGTTTCGGTTGTTTTAGATATCTTGGAGCAACTGATGAGACTGATGCACCCGTTTATCTCTTTTATTACCGAAGAGATCTACCAAAAATTACCAAATACCGAAGGGATGCTCATCAGCGCACCTTATCCAACCTATAAGGATGAGTTGGAGTTCTTCAAAGAAGTCGAACAGGTTGAAGCAATGCAAAGCTTTGTTAAAAGTGTCAGAACCACCCGCAGTGAACTTTCAATCGGTAGTGAAAGAAAACTGCCTGTTATTCTAAAAGCAGGGGACTCCTTCAAAGGCAGAGATTTTGTTTTAGATAACAAAGAGCTAATCGGAACATTTATCGGTTCAAGTACCTTTACAGTTGATCTAAATAACAGCAGTGACATCAGCGGTTTTATCCCGGTAAGCGGTCTCTCCTTTGAAGCCTTTATCTCAATAAAAGAGGCCATTGATGTCGACTTTGAGATTAAAAAAATCAGCGGGGAAATAGAAAAAGCCCAAAAAGCTTTAGAAGCTACATTGAAAAAATTATCAAATGAAAATTTTATAAACAATGCCAAAGCTGAAGCTATTGAGAAAGAGAAATCAAAAAAGATTGAATTTGAGACAATAATCCACCAAGGTCAAAAACACCTTGAAATTCTTGGGGGATTAAAATAAAGGAGGGCTTTATAGCCCTCCGATAAAACTTTTAAATATCGCCTTTCTCTTCTTGGATCTCTTTGCGGCGTTCTTTTGCCAGTTTGGCTATCTCTCCTAATGCCTTTCTAGCTCTGGCAGCAGAAGCTTTAATTCCTCTTTCACAAAATTTCTGATTCTCAGCGATGTATGCCTCATATTGAGCTACGATTTGCTCATGAACTGTCATTGGCAAGCCTCCTTTATATCTTGCCAATATTTTAGCATAATTACCTCAGATAACAACAATTTTCATTAAATTAGTCAATTTTAAAGCTTTTTTCTAATGATAAAGCCGGTTTTTAGCTCTTTGTCAGTTTTTAAAAATACATTTTGGTGGTGGTTTGCGAAAGTAATGGGGGTGTTTTGCTCATCAAATAAAGAGAAGGTTGAATCTTCTACAGAGAGGGTCGTGGGACCTATGTATTCTATTTCTTGGTTCATTTCAATTTTGTTTTTAAGATTTAAACTGTATAAATTAGGTCCTACCTTTTGATTAATTGTCCCTATTAGAAGGTAGTTTCTCAGATACTCTTTATCGGTGCTTAGATCAATTTGTTCACTGTCAAAAAAGAAGCCTGTTGAATATTCACGATGGCTGACGTTAAACAACTCATTTCGATACTCTAAATAGTCTTGAGAATCTGCCTTGTTATCGAGAGCATCCAAAGCCTTACGGTAAGCTCGGGTGACTGTGGCAACATAGTAAAGGCTCTTCATTCTCCCCTCGATTTTAATTGCATCGACACCGCTCTCTTTAAGTTCTTTAAGATGATCAATCATACATAAATCTTTTGACGAGAGAATCGTAGTATAATCGTCCCCCTCATAAACGGGAAAATATTCACCTCTGCGGGTACTCTCTTCCAAAGCATAATTTTCAAGCGGATTTTGTTTGTAAAGCTTGTAGTCGTAGCGACAGGAGTGGGCACAATCCCCTTCATTGGCACTTCGCCCACTCATAAAGGCACTTAAAAAACATCTTCCGGAGTAAGCCATACACATTGAACCATGAACAAAAGCCTCAATCTCAACGTCGCTTACCCGCTCTTTTATTTTTCTAATCTCTTTTAGGGGGACTTCCCGTCCTAAAATAACTCTGGAAAAACCAAACTCCCTGTAGGCTTTAACCGATTCACTGTTTAGTGAGTTTGCCTGAGTACTTAAATGCAACTCCCTTGAAGAGCCAAAGTACTTTCTTAAAAGGGCAGCTGTTCCTAAATCACTGACAATAAAAGCATCAAAAGGAAGGGGCTCTAAAGAGGGTAAACTTTGTTTAAGCAGTTCTATATTTTGTTCACTCATATAGCTGTTTATAGCAGCATAGAGCTTTTTATCCCCTTTGATTTTGCTTAGTTGTTTTGCATCTTCAAAACCGATGTTACGGGCTCTGTTACGTAAAGAGAACTGATGCAACCCGATATAAGCTGCATCAGCTCCGTAAGTATACGCATAGCGAAGCTTTTCTAAATCCCCGGCAGGTGCAAGCAGTTCCATCTCTATTTAAAACCTTTAAAAGAGTGACTCAACACCTCTTCAAAATTGGAAACCAAGTGGAAAGTAATTCCTTTGGTTAACTCTTCATCCAGTTCGTCTAAATCCCTTTTATTAAACTTAGGAATTAAAATGGTCTTTATCTTATTGCGTCGGGCGGCAAGAACTTTCTCTTTCAGCCCTCCGATTGGCATTACTTTACCTGCCAAATCAAGTTCGCCGGTCATTGCCAAATTGCTGTTTATAATCTTATCGGTAACTAAAGAGAAGAGGGCTGTTGCCATCGTTATCCCGGCTGAAGGACCATCTTTAGGGGTAGCTCCTTCGGGAACGTGGAGATGGATAGTGTTTTTCTCAAACCAACTAAAATCAATTCCGTAATTTTTAGCAATAGTTTTAATATGGGTGAGGGCAATGTTGGCCGACTCCTGCATAACTTCACCGAGTTTTCCCGTCAGTTTTAATTCCCCTTTTCCCGGAAAGGAGACGGCTTCTATGATAAGGGTATCACCGCCTAAGCTTGTCCAAGCCAGACCGATGGCCATTCCGCTTCTATCTGCTTTTAAGACTTCGTCTTCCCGGAAAATTGGCTGTCCCAAATACTCTATCATTTTTTCTTTTGTTATTTTAACCGGTAGCTGAGGTTCTTTTTCTAAAATTTCTCTGGCCAGTTTACGATGGATTTTATCCAACGATTTTTCGTAGTTTCTTACCCCCGCTTCACGGGCATAAGATTCGGCAATCTCTTTTAATATAAGTGAAGTATAAGAGACCTCTTTTTTGTGTAAACCGTGTTTTTTAAGACTCTTGGGAACCAGATATTTCTTCCCGATTTCAAGTTTTTCCTGTGTCGTATAGCCGGCTATGTGGATAACCTCCATCCTGTCGATCAAAGGTCGGGGTATAGTATCCAATGTATTGGCTGTCAATATAAAGAGAACCTGAGAAAGATCAAACGGAAGATCTAAATAGTGGTCTCTGAAAGCTACATTTTGTTCAGGATCCAGAACCTCTAAAAGGGCACTGGCAGGGTCTCCCTGAAAACTTATTCCCATTTTATCGATTTCATCGATTAAAAAGACGGGGTTTTTGGTCTTAACGGTTTTTAAACCCTGAATAATTTTACCGGGCATTGCCCCAATGTAGGTTCTTCGGTGACCTTTAATTTCGGCTTCATCTCTCATTCCACCGACACTGAAACGGTAAAATTCTTTTTTGAGAGAGCGGGCAATGGACATCCCCACAGAGGTCTTGCCGACTCCGGGAGGTCCTATAAGACAAATAATAGAACCTTTGGGGTCTTGTTTCTTTTTCCTGACAGCCAGGTACTCTAAAATTCGGTCTTTTACATCCTTTAAGCCGTAGTGGTCCCTGTCTAAAATCTTTTTAGCCGATTCTAATGAAAAATTTTCGGCTTTTGCGTCTTGCCAGGGGAGAGCTACAATGGTCTCAAGGTAAGTTCTTGTTATTGAATACTCGGGACTGTTGGGATCCAGAGTCTGAAACTTCTCCAACTCACTGTTTACGGCTTCACCGACTTCTCCTTCAAGTTTTAACTCCTGAATTTGTTTGGAAAGTTTGTTGTAGAGGGCACTTCGCGGGTCGGTTGTTAAACCGAGCTCCTGCTGAATATGTTTTAACTCCTCTCTTA
>JBAYOE010000048.1:0-9258 GCA_041678405.1 Sphaerochaetaceae bacterium
CCCGCCTCTATTTTAATTATTTTCTTTAATGCTTCTTTGGAAGTTGCTTGGATGTGTATGGTTGCTGATTTAATTGTCAGAGGCTTGTTAAACTTTTATCGGTATAAAAAAGGCTCATGGGTTGATTCTTGGAAAGGCTAAAGCAATTTCACGCAACTCCTTTATCGAGAGAGTTTCACTGCGCCTAGTGGGCTCTATAAAACATTTTTTAAGGGCATCAAGAAAATCCTGCTCACTGTAATCTTTTATAAGTGTCCCCAGTAAAAAGTTGTTTCTTATAGTCTTTCGGCGGTTGGCAAACAGTTCATTAACCAATCTGAAAAAAAGTGTTTGTAAAGACTCTTCAACTAAACTATTCTCTCTCTTGGTTAATTTAATAGTGGCAGAATCTACCTTGGGAGAGGGATAAAATGCTGTTGGTTTAATCATAAAGAGTGTTTGTACTTCGTAATAGACTTGAACCAAAATTGAAAGAGGGTTGTACAGTTTAGAACCGACTGTCGCCTCCATCCGTTGGGCTACCTCTTTTTGGAGGGTAAAAATCATGGTGTCGGCAAAACATCCCATTTCAATAAGATTTGCTATTGCAATTGAGCCGACATTGTAGGGTAGATTTCCGCACACATAATCGGGTCTCCCTTCTTCTTTAAAGAGTTTAACCAGAGTTTTTAAAACATCGCCTTCAATGAGTCTGAAGTTGGAAAGATCTTTAAAGGCTTCCTCTTTTAAGATTTTACAAAAACCCCTGTCTATCTCAAAACTTGTTACCACAGCTTCCGATAAAAGCAACTCTTTAGTCAAAGCTCCGATTCCGGCCCCTATTTCCCAGACACTTTTGTCTTTAATATCACCCAAAGTAAAGGCTATCTTTTTTGTTACAGATTCGTTTATAAGAAAGTTTTGCCCAAAGCGTTTTGTGAGGGCTAAATCATGAGTTTCCAAGAGTTCGTTTATTGCCTTCACCGAAGCGTAATTGAAGGCCCATATCATAGTTTTTCCTGCACCTTTGGTTTATTTTATGGTAACCATACCGAAGAAACCCAAAGAGAGTCAACAATGTAACAGAAATGATTACATAAGCTTTCCAGCTGCTCAACGTTGAATATTTCAGACTGAAGCGCTCACCAAAAGTCAACACTTTTTCAAATCCCATTACTAAAATTTTGATTATAAAAGAGAGGGTTCTGCTTTGGATAATTAAACCGACTAAAGCGACAGAAACCAAAAAAGTGGCCAGGGGAACTACCAAGAGCGCAACAATAATTCCAATCGGAAACCAACTGTGAAAAAAAGCTAAAGAAAAAGGAGCCAACAAAAGATTAACTGAAATGGATGCTGCCAGCGGATAAGCAACAAACCGTGGCAGTATCGGTTCCAAAAGGGTGTTTATTTGAAGACTAAAAAGAGCCAAAGCAAACAAAGAAAGATAAGATAACAATGAGGCTAGTGAACTGATTGTTGAAGGAAACAGTACCATTTGAATAAAATAGGTTCTTCCCAGCTGTTTTAATAGAATTTGGTCTTTTTGAAAAATGTAGAGACAAAAGAGGATAAAAGCCCTTACCAATGAACTTTTGAAGCCAATGGTTATCAGATACAAAAAAAGAAACACTAAACTGATGAGACTTTTAAGTCTCCTTTTAACAATTATACCAATAATCAATGAGACAAAGAGAGCCAATGCCCCTAAATGCATTCCCGACAGGGCTAGGATATGTGTTGAACCGCTGTATAGAGCCGCTTCACTTAAGTAGTAGTTCTCTTTTATTCCAAGCAACAGTGCTTTACAGCTCTCTCTTTCATTTTTCTCAAAATAATCAAATCTTTGAACAAGGAAGTTTAAAATCCTTCTTCTTAAAAAAATAAAAGAGGTCTTTGTTGCATTATTATTTTTAAGGACATGCAAAGATTCACCGATAAAAATGAATTTTTCATCCGCAGAGAGGACAAAAGAGCCCTCCCCTTTAACAATCTCTCCTTTTAACAGTTGTCGGTGTTCCTTAGATATTAAGGTGACTCTCCCTTTTGCCAAGTATTTGTTTCTAAAACGATCTTCAACTTCAGAAAGTTTTAAAATCAAAACACTGTTTGAGTTATCGCTGAAAGTTGAGTCGCTTACAAGAGTCCCTTTTAGTGCGGTAATTTTTTCACTTGCGATAGGCAAATCCAAACTTTCTTTAATAAAAAGGGTAAAGAGAAGACAAATCGACAGGAAAAACACAAGAGCCTTAAAAGCAACTCTGGTTTTATTAAAGAGAAACAATAAGACAGAGATAAACAACAAAAGAAGAATAAAAACTGTTTTAATTTTAAGAATCGGAAAACCCAACAGATAGAGAGAATGGATAGAGAGATAAGCAGTTATGGGAAAAGAAGAGATAATTACCGATTTATTTATCCTTGTCACAGGATAAATACCCTTAAAAGAACTCTAATGCTTTGTGAATACCACCATTAAAGAGATTAACGGTAAATCGATTACCCTGTTGTAAGCTAATTTTGCCAACCGGGCAGAAAGAGCTTCGTCAGATTTCCCTTTTGCCAAATTCTTCATAACAACTTCGTAGCGACTGTAGAGGTTTTTGTTGTTAATTTTTACATTAGCCAACAATAAACGGCTAAATTCAGTTTTCCATTGGTTATCGTCAATATTTAAAGGGGGAAGTTTTTGGTCGGTAACCAGAGCCAACCGGTCGGCTAAATCAAGAACCTCTAAGTTTGACAGTTTGTCTAAGTACTTTTCGACAACCGAGACTTTCTCATCAATCAGAAATTGGCTTCGCATGGCGTTTTGTTTTAACACCATCCTCTTTTTCATTGCCAAATCCCCTTTCTTATCCCTTTTAGTGAGGTAAGTTGCAACTCCAATAGCAGCCGCCAATCCCAACAACAACTCATCAATGACGGGAATGGGGTCTCTTACTGCAAGGGCAAAGAAAAAATAGACAATTAAAAATACCACTGCTGAAATTAATAAACGGGGTATATAGCGCTTATCTAAAATCCAGCGGTCGACCCCTTTATCAATTTCACTGTAAAGTAAGTAGAGGGTTCCGTCTTTCTCCTGAGTGGTAAGACCGGTGGAAGCAAGCCATTTAAGTTCTTCGTCCTCTCTCCATTTATCGGTCTCCCGTGAATCGACATATGGACTCAGATAGAGATTTTCACCTTTGCTGCGACGTACCAAATAACAATTAGGCATATATGTTTTCCTATAAGTGACTTTTTAGCTGGTTGGTTTTACTCTGTACCAATTTTTCAAAAGCCTCTTTACTCTCTCCGTTTGATTTAAAAAAGAGGTAGTACTTAATTTTAGGTTCGGTCCCTGACGGCCTGACCACTATTTTATCCCCTGATTCAAACTTTAAGATAATGACATCACTGGGGGGTAGATTGGTGTTTTTATCGTTTAACAAATCGCTCTTGTGGGCAACCAGATTATTCGCAAAGGTTGAACCTGTTCTCAGAGAGCGAAATGATGCCATTATCTGAGCCATTTTCTCTACCCCTGATACCCCCTCGTACGAATAAGATAATACTTTTTCACTAAAAAAACCAAACTCATTATAAATAGCATCAAGACGATCTTGCAAACTAATATTGTTTGCCTTGTAATAGGCTACCATCTCAACGGCTAACATGGCTGAAGAGATTGCATCTTTGTCCCTTATCTGTTCCAAAAACAGGTATCCAAAACTCTCTTCGCACCCAAAAAGGAAAAACTTCTCTTCAGAATCTTGTAACTCTTCAATTTTTTCAGCTATATATTTAAAACCGGTTAAAACATCAAGGCACACGCCGAGCCGTTTTTCAACAATCTCTTTAACTAAATCTGTTGTTACCAATGACTTGATTACTACTGCAATTCGATTATCTTTTTTGTTGTTAATCAAATAATCGACCAATAAAACAGCTATTTGGTTTCCGTTTAAAAGGGTGTAGCTCTTTTTTGTCGGATCAGAGGGGATCGCAATACCGAGTCTGTCGGCATCGGGGTCGGTTCCCAAGACTATGTCGGCCCCGTTTTTAACAGCTAATTCTAGTGCCAGGCGCATTGCCTGCGGATCTTCGGGATTGGGCATTGCGACGGTAGGAAAATCTCCATCGGGAAGTTGCTGCTCTTTTACGATATCGTAAGAAATATTGAATCTGTCCAGCAGAGAAGAAAGCGGTTTGTTTCCCGCTCCATGTAAAGGGGTATAAGCAACTTTAATATCGGTAGTATTAAAGAGAGCCTTGTTTATAAGTTTCTCTTCCACCAAGGCATAGTAAGCGTTATCAACATCTGTTGTGATAGTTGCCAGAAGGCCCTCTTTTTGAGCTTTGCTTTCGGCAATGCTTTTTATCTCTTCTGCCTTTACCCTTTTTACACACTCTACGATAGCTTCATCGTGAGGAGCGGTAACCTGACCTCCGTGACTCCAATAGACTTTGTATCCATTATATTTAGCCGGATTATGGCTGGCTGTTATAACCAAGCCGGCATCGGCTTTCAAATACCTTAGGGCAAAAGAGAGCATCGGAACCGGCCTTATTTCATCATAAATAAAAACTTTTATACCGTTGGCGCAAAGTGTCAGTGCAGCTTTTTTGGCAAACAGTTTACTGTAATTTCTTGAATCATAGGCAATCACAACCGTCGGTTTTTCAATCTCTTTTCTTAAATAGTTTGCAAAAGCCTGAGTTACCAGGACAATCATAAAGGGATTTATCCTGTTTGTTCCTCCCCCAATGACTCCCCGCATTCCGGCTGTACCAAATGTTAAAGTAGTGTAAAAGCGCTCGTAAAGCTCATCAAAAGCCTCTTCCTGTAAAGCAAGAGCAACCTCGTCTCTAAAATGCTCTTCTTTTTCCCATTTTATATAATTGTTGGCTTTTTTGATGACTGTTTGCTTTTCGATATTGCTTAAACCCATCGAAGCACCTCCTGCTCAAGCTGTTCTACGGTGTCATACAACGGTGAACAACCGGCTTCTATAAGCTCTTCTTTGGTTCTGAAACCCCAAGTAACAATTGCCCTTTGCATGTTAGCTGCAACGGCGGTCTTGTAATCAACCAGAGTATCTCCCACTACAAGGACATTTTCAGCCTTACATCCACACAACGATGCAAACTCCAAAGCAGAATAAGGATTTGGTTTGGGTGGATAAGAAGTATCTGACCCCCTTATAAAAGAAAACGGAAAATCCTTAAAAACATGCTCAACTATAACCTGGGTAATCACATCCTCTTTGTTTGATAGTATTCCTAACCCAACATTTCGCACAACCAATTTTTCTAAAAGCTCAGATATACCCTCATAAACAGTCGACCTTTGGTAGGGATTAGTACGGTAAGTGTATAAAAGTCCTTCATAAAGTTCTTTAATATCCTCTTCACTGCCCCTGTAACCTTTATCTGTGAGAATATCTAAAAGAGCTTTATAGAGGCCTCTGCCGACATAACTGATACACAACTCTTCACTGATTTCTTCAAAGTTTGCTTTAATAACGGCGCTGTTAATAGCGTAAGTGATATCGGCTTTCGTGTTAAGTAACGTTCCGTCCAAATCAAAAAGGATTGCTTTTATATTTTTCTCTCCAACCATGAACTCTAATTTTCTCTTGCCAAGTCTCTTCGTCGACTGGAGAGCCTCCTTTTTACTTTTCTCCTTCTTTCAGCCTCAAACTGCCTTTCGGAGCGTCTAAGCGAGCGTCTGTCGCTTATAAAATAAGATGATAACGCAATAGAGATTAAACTGATTGCGATTATCCAATAGATTGTAAAGGGACTGTTCTGCATCGGAAGGTTTAAATTCATCCCAAATAACCCTACTAAGAAAAGGGGAAACATAAAAGAGATGGTAACAATTGTAAGTCTTCTCAGTGAGTTACTCATGTTATTTGATATTACCGAATCAAACGATTCCATGGTTCCTGTGAGAATTGAGCTGTAGATTGCCGCCATCTCAATAGCCTGTTTGTTGTCGATGATAACATCTTCCAAAAATTGGCGTTCCCTCTCGTCATTGACTTTAAAATAGGGGAACCGGCGAAGTTTTTCTAAGAGAACTTCATTAGCCGACAAACTGGTGGCAAAGTAAACCAAAGACTTTTGGATTGCCAACAGTTGCAGCAGCTCCTCATTTTTAACGGCCCGGTAAAGTTCCTCTTCAATGAGATTTTTTTGTCTGTTTAAGTATTTGAGGAGCCTGATGAAGACCATTGCGGCTCTGCTCATCAGACTTATAACAAAGCCTTCTTGTGTCTGTATTGGATATTGTCTGAATCGGCTTCGGGCAAAATCTTCCAAAATTACTGAGTCACTTTGACACATAGTGATAATAGTATTCTCTGTCATCACTATTCCCAAAGGGACACAGTATTGATTGATCCCGTGACTGTCATCGGCAAAAGCCGGCAAACGGGCTATAAGAGCAACGTAGTTATCCTCTTTCTCGATTCTCGATTGCTCATCTAAGTCCATAATGTCAGCAAGCAGTTCCGACTCAATACCATACTCTTCCTGCAATTGGGTAATGTCATCCCGAGTTACTTCGCGGGCATCTACCCATGTGTATGGTACAACGTTGTTCTCTTCCAGCGTTGGACCTTTAATAAAATTTTGTCTAATTGTAATCATGGTTCCTCCAAGACTCTTCTTTGGAACCACTTGCCCTTTTAAAAGCTTTTAGTGGATGTTCTAAAGAAGAGCTGTGTGCTTTGTTTAATATTGCGAGGGCGTCTACTTTCGCCATCGTCTGTAGTAGACATAGCATCCTCCTTAAAACGGGAAATTCATCGCAAAACTGCGACGGTCGTTTCGTTTATACTACCATATTGGTTCTTATTGTAAAAGGGGTAAAACAGCAAAAAGTTCCCTTTATATTCCCTTATTTTGCAAATAGTGATACACATTTATAAAAGAGCAGGAGGTTTGTTTTGACAAGGAGTGAAGCACTTGACCTTTATAAAAAGTACAATAGTTCCCAAACTCTTTTAAGGCATACAAAAGCGGTTGAAGCAGTGATGCGCCGTTTTGCCAAAGAGTTTGGCTACGATGAAGAGTTTTGGGGCAATGTTGGGATATTGCACGATATCGATTATGAACTTTATCCAGAGGAACATTTAAAAAAAGCTCCTGGGATTTTAAAAGAGGCGGGAGTTGATGAACAAACTATCAGAGCCGTCTTATCCCACGGTTATAAAATCGTCAATGATGTGCAACCTCTTCACCAGATGGAGAAAGTCCTTTATACCATTGATGAACTCACCGGTTTGGTAATTGCAACTGCCTTAATGCGCCCTTCTAAAAGTTTAAGCGATTTGGAAGTTAAATCGATCAAAAAGAAGTGGAAGACCAAAGGCTTTTCTGCCAATGTTGACCGTGATTTAATAGAATCCGGGGCATCAATGATACCGATGGAACTGGATAAAGTTATACAATTAACGATTGAAGGGTTGCGCAATATTGCCTTAGAACTCGATTTAGAATAATTTTCTTTGACGAAACAGTTTTTACTCTTTATAGTGGGTTTCACCCCTAAAGGAGGGAAACTGTATGGATGTTATTTATAAAATTGAGAGCTTTGAAGAAGATTATGCAATTTGCACTACAAGTGATAACCGAACTATAACCATTCCTTTTGAAGAGTTGCCTTCAGAAGCTGTTATCGGTTCCCAACTAAAATATGTTGAGGATTCATACCAAATAGATGATTTTTAAAACAGTCCTTTTAAAGCTTTGTTCCCATCGACTCTAAACGCTTCGGCATATCTACTTGCGCATTGAAGGCCCCTATAAGAGGCGATTACCTCCACATTGTGTAAGAGATTTAACTTGTCACTCTTATGCAGAAATTGAATCTGACTTACAAATGTTGTTACTGCCTCTATTTTTTGGTTAAAAACTGAAGAGACATCAACAAAAAGAGTTGGATTGAAACTTTTAGTATCAACTGCCTCACCAAACAGAAGTTCAACAAGTCTATCTTCATCAACTTTAACCCTCTCTATCGCCTCTTTAACTAGTGAAGCAGTCAAATGTTGACTTCTATTGGGCTTTTCTGGATCCAAAGAGATTACCACATCGGCTTTTGTTGCTAAAATCAGATTAATCAATTTATCAAGATGCTCTTTATCGAAATTAAGAAACTCATCTTGGTTAATATCGAAAGTAGAATAAGAGGCTCCGATAATTTTAGCAGCTCTGGAACCCTCTACCATTTTAATCAATCGGAGGTTTTCATCATCTTTTGTTTTCAAACCGTTGGTCATTGAACAGATGACAACCTTATCTCCTTTCTCTCTGCACAAAGCTAAAGTCCCAAAACAACTAAATTCTATTTCACCGGGGTTTGCTCCGATTGCCAGTATGTTCATAAACTGTTATCCCATTTATAAGAGAGATCCTCTATTTCATCGCTAAGGCGGTTGATTGCATCTATCAATCTTTGCCCGTCTTTGGGGTCAAACTCTTTCAGAGCTTCATCGGCATGTTCTTTTAGCCTTGAACCG
The DNA here is from genome assembly GCA_041678405.1 of Sphaerochaetaceae bacterium. GTDB lineage: Bacteria > Spirochaetota > Spirochaetia > Sphaerochaetales > Sphaerochaetaceae > JBAYOE01. Next base: position 8,496 of record JBAYOE010000048.1, read on the forward strand.
ATTTTTTCTACACTAAGTAACGAATTTTCTAAATGTTGTAAGGCAACTTTTAGTTCGGCCATTCCAACAATTTTAAGCTTCTCCTGTATTGCCGTCGGCAGTTCTTCCTCAGATAAATCTATAATCTCTCCGGCTGAAGGAGCCCAACTAGGAATATCCAATTCGGCGGCTAAAAAGCCGGCAAAGAACCTAGCAATGTGTTCCTCGCCGTGGACGACAAAAATATGGTTCGGTTTTTTTGTTGAAAAACAGTTCGCCCACTTTATTAAACCCTCTTGATCGGCATGTCCGCTGACACCCTCTAAAGTTGTGATTGTGGCTTTAATATCGATTTGTTCTTGGAATATCGTTACCCTTTTGGCCCCGTCAAGGATAGAGCGTCCCAACGTTCCACCCGCCTGATACCCGCAAAAAACAATTGTGCTCTCTTCTCTCCAAAGATTATGTTTTAGGTGGTGTTTGATTCTTCCCGCTTCACACATACCACTGGAACTGATGATTACGCAACTCTCTTTTCGAAAGTTTAGCGCTTTCGACTCATCGGCAGTAACAGTCAATGTCAGTGAATCAAACATAAGCGGATTGACTCCCTGCTTAACTAAGGCCATCGCCTCTCTGTCAAAATAACCTTCAATATTTTTTGAAAAAACCTTTGTTGCTTCAATTGCCAAGGGGCTGTCTAAAAAAACAGGCAGATATGGGATTTCGGGAAGCATGTTCTGGGTAATTATATTTCTCAAAAGATACAGAAGTTCTTGGGTTC
>JBAYOE010000049.1:0-9173 GCA_041678405.1 Sphaerochaetaceae bacterium
TATTTCAAACAATCTTGACAATGAGTAATAACACGAACATAAAATAACTTACATCTCTTTTTGTTGACAGATTAGCATAAGAACAGTAGTTTGATGGTGTAAAGATTGGGTGAAAAAAAGGGTTTGATGTAAACACCGTTGGGTGTCCCTTAAGTAGCCCGCTTTTTTTTTGTTGGAGTATGGGAGGTTTGCGATGGAATCGATTGTTATGATTGACGGAGACCTCCTCAAGAAGAAATTTAAAATAAGGTATTTTCAACAAATTAACCAATCTCAGAGCAATCTTGACAGTTAAGAGACTACTGACCAATATGATAGAGAGGTTCTTATGGGAAAGGTGAAAATGGAAAAATTAAAAGCTCAAACAATGGCTAAAGAGGCGCTCTCTTTGGTATCTGAATTAATTGAGAAGTTCGGCAGCAGGCTTACCGGAAGCAAAGGGGCCAAAGAGACAGCAAACCATTTGGCTGATGAACTCTCTTTATATTGTCCCCGGGTAGAAAAAGTCTCTTTTAATCTCCATCCGAAAGCATTTTTAGGATGGATTAGGATTGTTGTCGCCACCTACATTGGAGCTTTGCTCTTTTTATGGCTCTCTTTACCTATAATCAGCTTCATTGCTTTGTGTGGTGCATTGGCAGTTATGGTATTTGAATTTTTCCTCTACAAAGAGCTTATTGATCCCCTTTATAAAAAAGTTGAGGGAATCAATGTCTACGGAGTAATGGAACCCGAGGATGAAGTTTTGCAAACCGTCGTCTATAGCGGTCACCACGACAGTGCTCCGATTTTTAACCTCTTTGAAAAAGATAGTCACCTCTATTTTTTCAAAATCAGCACAGCTTTAGGCTCTTTTTTAACTCTGATTGTTTTTAGTTTTATAAAACTGTTTAATCCAAAAGTTAACATTTTATTTACTCTAATTTTTACATTAGCTTCTTATTTTGTCCTTAAGCTTTGGAATTTCGCCTCGGATGAAGGAACTCCCGGAGCCGGTGACAATCTAATAGCCTCTACAATGGGAATCCAAATAGCCCGCTACTTCAAAGAAAGTGAGACTCCCTTAAAACATACCCGCCTTGTTGTCGCCTCTTTTGATGCCGAAGAGGCAGGTCTTCGCGGAGCCCGCCATTTTTACCAAACAAACAAAGATGACGAATCTATTTTTAAGGGGAAAGTTTACAATTTCAACGTCGATTGCCCCTATGAGGCAAAAGAACTCTTCTTCTTAACCAGCGATATCAACGGAAGCGTTAAGTTATCACAACAGATGGCCACAAGTGCAGTTGAGATTGCCAAATCTATGGGCTATGAAGCCTACAGCCAACCGATTGCTTTTTTGACGGGGGGAACAGATGCCGCCGAAGCTGCCAAAGTGGGCTTTGAAGCAACTTCCTTAATGGGAATGAAATGGGACAACAAAGAGCGCTCCAGTGTTTATCACACATCAAAAGACCTTCCCGAGGCAATTGAAGCGGAGGCTGTTAAAAGATCGATTTCGATAGCAATAAAGTTTATCCAACAGCTAGACGATAAAACGGGCTCTTGATGAGCTGAGATTGATAATTTTCTCTTTAAGGGCCTCAACCAGATGAGTTGCCACATTAATCCTTATTGTTACAGAGGTGCCAAACTCCTCCTCTGTTTCGGCTTTTAGCTCCTCCAGAACTTTTTTTACCTGTTCATAAATATCGTATTCCAAAATTACAGTAAGCAGAGTTTTTTCAACAAGCTCTTCGGTTTTTAATTCCTGTAAAACAGTTTTGGCGGCATCGGAATAAGCTCTCACCAGGCCCCCTGTTCCCAGCTTTGTTCCTCCAAAGTAGCGGACAACCATAACTAAAATATTTGTTATTCCGCTACCTTTTAAAACTTCAAGCATCGGACGACCGGCAGTGTTTTTAGGCTCCCGGTCGTCACTGTAACTGAATTGGGAGCCCTCTTTACCGACTATGGCAGCGTGAACAACATGGTTAGCCTGAGGATGTAAAGCTCTAAGGGTGTTCAGCTGTCCCTTTATTTCATCAACTGAATCTATCCTTTGGGCAAAAGATAAGAAACGCGATTTTTTTATCTCCAGTTGGATACTGTTTGGCTCAGTCGGAACTAACATAGCTTATTGTACCACCTCTAGTAGCGATGGAAAAACATATTATCCTCTTTTGGGTCAATTAAGGCTTCAAAAGAGTCTGCCGCTTTATTGAGAATTTCCAAACTCTCTTTTGGCAATTCAAATTTTGCCAACTCCAAATAGTCATCCAACTGCTCTTTTGTTCGCGGCCCAATGATGATGCTCTCTACCGGGTGGGCTAAAACCCAACCAAAGGCGATTCTTTTCATCTCTTGGTTGTTTTTCTGTGCCTCTTTTTTTATAGTCTCCAAAAGCTCTAAGAACGGTTTTTGGTATCTTTGGTCATAAACAAAGAGTCTTTTTCGCCAATCGTCGATTGTGTAATACCTTTCAGAAAGGACTCCGCAACCTAATGGACTGTAGGTGACAATCTTAATGTTCTGCCTTTTGCAAAGGGCAGCTGTCTCTTTATAAGAGCGATTCCACAAAAGGGAGAGTGGAATTTGGGTGTAATCTATTTTTGAATAAGTTAAAGCCTCTTCTAAGAGCGTAAGCTTAAAATTACTCAACCCAATTGTTTTTATAAGTCCCTCATCTTTAAGGATATTCAGCTCTTTAAGATACGGGGCAATCTCTTTTTTTGAATCGGGGTAGTGGATATAAAGGGTATCGATATAATTCAAACAGAGGCGTCTTAAAGAGACTTCAACTTTTTTTCTGATCTGTGAGGGAGAAGGGGGTAACATTATCTTTGTCGAAATAAAAAATTCAGAGCGGTTTGTCTGGTTATAAAATCTTTTGAGCTGTTGGCCGGTAATCTGTTCCGATAACCCGTTACCGTAGTTTTGGGCAGTATCGAAAGACCTGAGACCTCTTGAGATTGCCCTATGGATGGTTTTAACAGAGTCGCCTCTGTTTTGGTGCCAAAGCCCCTGCCCAAAAGCCCAGCACCCCAAAGTTATTTTCACATCTTCTCTTCCAAGCTGTAACTGAGCATATCATTTCCGTCAAAGATAAAACGACCGTGGAACTTTTTGCCTTCAAGAGCCAGCGGAAGCCATAAAAAATCATCTGCCCACATTTTATCGTAGGGAATCTCTTTTAAAGGAACCCAATAAGGCCTTGCTTCGACACTCTCAATTAGGTCTCCCGAAAATTCGGTTGCAAAAAAGACATAGCCGCGCATTGAAAGACCGTCGGCAAACTGAAACTCCAGTGTTCCCATATTAACGGGCGAACTTACATCAAGACCGACCTCTTCTTTAACCTCTCTGACAGCAGCTTCGGCAGCTGTCTCTCCCTCTTCAATATGACCTCCGGGAGCACTCACTTTTCCCTTGCCAAAGCCGGTCTTTTTATCGATTAAAAGAACTTCATCATCTTTAAAGATATAACAGAGAACAGCCACTTCACTGGGATCCCACGAATCCCAATCAATTTGCTTAACATCTGTAGCTTCAAAGGGAGAAATCTCTTCTACCACTTGAGCCTCTGTCTCTATTTCACCGCCGCGACACTTTTGACAAATATTATCATCATAATAGAGAATCTCTTTGTAGTTTAGTTTTGTGCCGCAACTGGGACACTTCAGTTTAAAAATAAAGAGATGTTTCTTTAAGAGAAACGCAACCCCAATCGGAACCAAGAGTGCTATTATGGCTAAGAATTGGGGTAGTTTTTGCTGTAAAATTATTACAATTAAGATTTGCCAAAGAAGTGCTAATATGGCAATAATCAGAGTAGCTTTTCTTTTGCGGTTACTTAGTGGAGCATATTTTCGTTGAAAAATGTTTACTAAGAGGATGGCAACCAAAACCCAAAGGTACCTATCGGCAATTGTTTCTAGTATCATAGAGTGACAGTACCGTGAGCTACTATAAAATTCAAGCTCATTTTAAAAGGGGGCACAATGAAAGAGATTGCAAAATATATTGACCACACCCTGTTATCTGCCGATGGATCTGCTGAAAGGGTAAAACAACTATGCAAAGAGGCCTTAGATTATAATTTTGCCTCTGTCTGTATTAACAGCTGTTATGTCTCCCTTTGTGCAGAACTTTTAAAAGGAAGTTTTGTTAAAGTTTGTTCTGTTGTCGGCTTTCCCTTGGGGGCAATGGTTTGTGAAGCAAAAGCTTTTGAAGCCAAAGTTGCAGTTGAGCAAGGGGCAGATGAGATTGATATGGTAATAAACATCGGCTTTCTTAAAGATAAAAGGGACAAAGAGGTTGAAGAGGAGATAAGGCGTGTGAGAGAGGCTTGTGCCGATAAGACCCTTAAAGTAATTATTGAAGCAGCCTTATTAACCCAAGAGGAGAAAATAAGGGCGTGTGAGATTGCCGTTAGAGCAAAAGCCGACTTTGTTAAGACCTCAACAGGGTTTTCAACTTACGGGGCAACGGTAGAGGATGTAGAGTTGATGCGAAAAACTGTCGGTTCTGAAGTCGGGGTAAAAGCTGCCGGCGGTATAAGATCATATGAACAGGCCGTTGCCATGATTAAAGCGGGAGCTAATCGTATCGGAGCCAGCAGCAGTATCGCAATCGTTAAAGGCAGTGTCGGTAATGAAGAGTACTGATAAAATCAACGATGATTTTTTAAAAAGTCTGGGTCTTCCTTCAGTTACGGTTCACCCCACATTAAAGCATTTTGATTTCACCCAAAAAGCCAAAAGGATTTTAATCATCGGCCCGATGGGCAGCGGAAAAACAGAGTATGCCTCCCGAATTTATAAAGATGCCTTGGTTGCCCAACAGAAAGGGACAGCAATCAGAGAGATGTGTGTCTCTCAGAAAGCTGACAGAAGAAATATCTTTTTTATCCGCTCCGAAATTGACAAAGAGCGCTTTAAAGAGTATCCGCAGGATGCCCTTGCCTATCGGGGAGGCTACGTTAGGTGTGGAAAAAACATTGCCGCAATCAAAAACTCTTTTGATTTGGAGCAGGTAATTTCCGATAACCCGACAGTAGGAACATTTATCATCGACGAAGCCTCTTTCTTTGATGAACGGATTGCCTATGTTGTCCAAAACCACTCCCTTAAAAGAGACCTGATTTTTATCTTTCCTACTCTTATACTGAACTTCAGAAGAGAGCTGTTTAATTCAACGGCTAGGTTGATGTTGGAAGTTGCTACCGATGTAATTCCCCTGACAGCCTACTGTGAGCATCCCGATTGTTTACAGGAGGCTTTTTATACCTACCGCTATTATCTTGTCGATAACCAAGAAGCCCCGGCTCTCTACTTTGACCCTCTTATAGTTGTCGGGGGCGATAAGATCAGCGAAGATGAAAACAGACCCAACTACTGTGCAAGGTGTGAGAAGCACCACTATCTACCGGCTAAAGAGTACTCCTTCTTCACATTAAAGCCGCTTGGCGAAGATGCTTCCAAAGGCAATGTAACGCCCCTAAAAAATGAGCTGAAAGCTCTTAAAGAGAATATGAGAGATTCTCTTCTTTATTCACACATTGTTGAAACTTACAAAGAGAGTGAAGATTTAGAAATCTACTTAAACTCATTAAAGATCTCTTTATTAGCCGAGAAAGCTCTTATTTTTCTTTTTGGCGAACTGAATCAGATAACCGAAGAACTCTTAGTTCAACTGTCATACTCGCTGCAATTGGATCGCTCTTACATGGAGAAGGTTCTTAATGATAATCTTCGGGCAGTAACATTCAGCCAGCCGGTACTTCTTTACTGAGTTAAGCGTTAACCATCTTAAATATAGTGCAAAAGGGAGATTATAAACTCTGTATCACTCTGTTTTTGTTAATCTTATTGGTGAGTTGCAAAGCGAAATGTCCCTTTTATTAGTTATTATTTTTGAAGGTAAATTTATCCTAAAATAAGCAAGATTAAGGATTTGTTTGAGTTCCCTAGATAAGAGTGATAAAATGCACCTACAGGACGGCATTTAAAAGCAAATGCCTGCCAAGAGGTGCAAAATGATTGAAAAGCATGAAAGAATGGAGAGTAAATTTATAAAAAATGGAGGAGTTCTAAAAACATCAGAACTCAAATCTTTAGGCTTATCCAGCCGCCAAATAAATAAGCTGATGGTAGAGGGAATAATTTCTAAAATAAAGTATGGATTCTATGAATCAAAAAAATATCCTCCAAAAGAAGAAGTTGTTATAAAAAGACTATATCCCAAAGCAGTAATTTTTCTGGAAAGTGCAATGATACATTATGGATACACAGATAGAATACCTAGTGCTTGGCAAATTGCTGTGGATAGGCGCAGTAAGGCCACTCAATATAAAATTGACTCTCCTGTAATAGAACCTTTTTATTTAGAACCAAAGTTTCTCAATATTGGTGTAGATATAATTTGTGAAGATGAAGTAGATATCAGAATCTATGATAGGGATCGAACAATATGTGACACACTTCGATATGAGAATAAATTGGAAGAAGAGGTATTTACAAATGCAATAAAACGATACGTAAAAGACCCAAATAAAAATGTTAGAAAGTTGTTTGAATATGCTAAGGAGTTTAATATCACAAAAAAAGTACAAACTTATATAGGAATATGGTTGTAATGGAAAATATTACTTCTTCAACTTTGGCTAGGCTAAAAAACAAATCCAAAGACCAAGGTGTCCCATTCCAACAACTGTTAAATCTCTTTTGCCAAGAAGAGTTTATAAGGAGGCTTTCAGAAAGTAATTATAGGGAAAGTTTAATTCTTAAAGGAGGTTACCTTCTTTACTCAATTAGTCGATTTACTACTAGAACAACAATTGATGCTGATTATCTTTTAAATAACTATTCAAATGAATTACATGCTATAGAAAAACTTGTAAAAGAAATTATTTCTCAACCGAGTAAAAATGGTTTTATAGAGTTTCAGATTAGAAGTTTATATGAAATTAGTGAGGCAAAAGAGTATCATGGGGTTAGAGTTAACCTTATAGGCAATATTGGGACGACAAGGACTCCCTTTAGTATAGACTTTGGGGTGGGAGATGTTATTGAACCATCCCCAGTTTTAAGAACCCTACCAGTGCTTTTACAAGAATTCGTTGAACCTACTGTCTTAACATATTCATTGGAATCGACAGTTGCTGAGAAAATAGATGCTATTATATCTTTGATGGAAGCAACAAGTCGTATGAAGGATTTTTATGATATATATTATTTAGCCATAACGTTTGATTTTGAAGGGAGAACCCTACAAAAGGCAATTTTTAGAACCTTATCTAATCGAGGTACACCATATAAAAAAGACTCTATAGCTGTAATAGGAAGACTTGCCAATGATACCCAAATAAAAAAAAGGTGGGATAATTTCTGTAAGAAAGTATTAAAATACAACTTAGATTTTATTGTTGTAATAAATACAATTATTGATTTTACATTATTACCATACCAAGCAATTTTTGAAGAAAGTGAATTCTTTGGAAGTTGGAGTTATAGAGACAGAAAATATGTTTGATTCAATATTGATCGTAGGAAAAGAGGTGTACTTTTTATGATTCAAAACCTAAGGCAGCTTAGCCAATGGTAAATTACTCAAAAGTTGGTATGCTATCTACAATTTTTCATTATCCATTAATAGATATGCTGACCAATAAAACTAAAAATATAATATTTTATTTTTACTGAGTCGGTTGCTTTCGGGGTGGATTAATCATGAATTCTTTATATTAGACTTAAAGTATCCCTGCAGGTTAAGTTGTTTTTGTCTTTGGTTTAATAGCACGGTTCCATGTGATTCTTTTTCTTTTAGGGCTCCTATTTAAAAAGATATTTAATATTACTGTTGGCGACTGTTAATCTTATTTGCAACCTCAGTAGCCGTTGGCGTAACTATATGCTAGATTATAAGTTAATCTCTTAATAAACTTATGTAGGCGAGCAGAGGGATGTGTTATGGATGACAAAATTAAAAAACTTAGCGAAGCAGCTGAATATGTCAGGTCTAAGGTAGGTAAAGAGCCTATAAACTTAGCGATAATTTTAGGTTCAGGCTTGGGAGACCTTGCAGATGAACTGATTAATGCGGTCTCTATTCCTTTTTCTTCAATTCCCAACTTTCCCCAAACCACGGTTGTAGGACATGCGGGGAAAATTGTTGTAGGAATTCTTAGAGGTCAAAGAATTTTAGCGATGCAGGGGAGAGTTCACTACTATGAGGGGCATTCTGCAAGTACCGTTGCATTTCCAGTGCAGATGATGGCTCTTTTAGGGATAAAAAACCTCTTGGTTACCAATGCTGCAGGATGTGTTAATGAGAACTGGAAAGCCGGAGACCTTATGCTTATAAAAGACCACATTAAATTGATAGGCGATAATCCTCTCAGAGGGGAAAATCTGTCATCTCTGGGAGAGCGCTTTTTTGATATGAGCGATGCTTACAGTAAGGGATTGAGGACTATGGCAAAAGAGATTGCCGCAAAATTAAAAATCGAATTGAGAGAGGGCGTTTATCAACTGTTCAGCGGTCCTTCGTATGAGACTCCCGCAGAGGTTCGTTTTGCCCGCCTCTGCGGAGCCGATGCTGTTGGGATGTCAACAGTTTTTGAAGTAACTGCCGCAAAACATGCGAATATGGAAGTATTGGGAATTTCACTCCTAACAAATATGGCAGCCGGAATTTTAGATGAAAAGTTGGATCATAAAGATGTTTTAGAGAGCAGCCAAAAGGCAAAAGAGGATTTTTCGACCCTTGTTAAAGCAATTATTGCCTCGTGGCTAAGCTCTTATTAATAAATATCTCTGATAATTTAGGAGTACTGAACTTTTATTAATGAAAAAAATAATTTATATCGATATGGATAATGTTTTAGTTGATTTTCGTAGTGCATTTAGAAAACTTGAAGGTAATATTCTTAAAGAATATGAAGATAATGAAGATGAAATTCCTGGCATTTTTTCATTGATGGATCCTATGGAAGGGGCAATTGAGGCTTTTAACATACTTGCAGAACATTTTGATGTATACATTTTAAGTACTGCTCCCTGGAAAAATCCTTCAGCTTGGTCTGATAAACTTCTTTGGGTAAAAAAGTATTTAGGTGACAAAGCTCACAAAAGGCTAATTCTATCTCACCATAAGAATCTCAATAAGGGCGATATCTTAATTGATGATAGACA
>JBAYOE010000050.1:0-9074 GCA_041678405.1 Sphaerochaetaceae bacterium
ACAGTTTAGCCAGGGTAGGTAAGCTGATTTTAGCCCACGGTATTGTTGATACTCCAACGTTTATGCCGGTTGGGACAAACGGTACGGTAAAAGGGATCTACCATGAAAAAATTGAAAAAATAGGGTACAACTTAATTCTGGCAAACACATACCATCTCTATTTAAGACCTACTGTCGAGGTACTGCAACACTACGGGGGTCTCCATAATTTCAGTAATTGGAAAGGCAATATTTTAACCGACAGCGGTGGATTCCAAATATTCAGCCTCTCAAAGTTAAGAAAAATTAAAGATGAAGGAGTGATGTTTCAAAGTCATATTGACGGCTCAAAACATATGCTTACTCCCGAAAAAGTTGTCGATATTCAAAAAATAATCGGTAGTGATATCCTGATGTGTTTGGATGTTTGTACGGCAAGTGATACAAGCTATAAAAAATCTGTTGAGGCAATGAACATTACTCACCAATGGGCGCAACGCTCAATAAATCACTGGAAGACTTTAGATAACTTTGACGGTAAATTATTTGGGATAGTGCAGGGTAACTTTTTTAAAGATTTACGTAAAGAGAGTGCCCAGTTTATCAACGATCTCGATTTTCCCGGAATTGCAATCGGAGGGCTTTCTGTCGGAGAAGATGAGCAAACATTCAAAGAGTACCTGGAATTTACTGCTTCGTATCTTCGGTATGATAAAGTTCGCTATGTAATGGGAATTGGATCTCCTGATTATATTTTGGATGCAATCGAAAATGGGATAGACTTATTTGATTGTGTTTTAGCCACCAGAGCTGCCCGTAACGGCAGCCTGTTTACCGATGATGGGATGATCCAAATGAAAAAAGCTGAACACACTTTTGATAAAAATCCAATTGTTGAAGGGTGTTCATGTACTGCCTGTAAAGACTATTCCCGCGGTTATCTGCGTCATCTTTTTAAAGCAAATGAGATGTTAGGAGGAATGTTGGCAACTGAGCATAACCTTACCTATCTGTATGATTTAGTTGAAAATGCAAAGAAAGCAATTCTAAACAACTCTTTTAAGGAGTTTAAAAACTCGTATTTGGCAAGATTCTATGGGAAAGAATAAGAGAGCTAAAAATTCCTTATTGTTAATGGTCGCTACCCTTATATCACGTATATTGGGAATACTCCGTTCACGAACCATTGCTGTTTTTTTTGGGGCGACCAAGGTAGCGGATATCATAAACTTTTCATTTAACATTCCCAACAACTTCAGAAAACTCTTTGCCGAAGGGGCTCTCAGCAGTGCTTTTATCCCTGTTTTTGTTTCAGAAATTGAGAAAGATGAGGACAATTTAGCTCACTCAAAAGCACTTTTTTATAAAATGCAAACTTTCCAACTTATTGTTTGTACACTTTTAATAGTTATTACTTGGTTTTTTAAAGAGAGTATCATTTTATCGTTATCAGAATTTAGCCAACAAAAAGATATAGAGTTGGCCTCTAATCTCCTCTTTTATTTTGTGATATTTTTATGTTTCATCTCATTTGCCTCTTTTTATGCCTCTTTATTGCAAAGCCATAACAAGTTTTTTGTTGCTGCTTTGGCCCCCCTGTTTTTCTCAATTGCAGTTATCTTTTCAATAAACTATTTTGAAAAACAAATCGGTCCCTATTCGATGGCTTTGGGAGTCTTAATCGGTGGGTTTGGCCAATTTTTAATAAACTATTTCGCTCTGCGCAAAATAGATTATAAATTTAAATTTTCATTAAATTTGAACGATGAAGCTTTCAAAAAGGTCTTAAAAGGGTGGGCTCCTGTTACAGTAACAAGTGTTTTGGCAATTGTTACCCAGCAAGTCAGTTTTTATTTTGCCTCGACACTCAGTGAGGGGACTATAACAGCCTTTACGAATGCGATAATAGTTTGGCAGGCTCCTTACGGAATTTTTTACAGTGCAATTGCCACTGTATTCTTTCCGGCTCTCGCTGGTGCTTTCTTAGCTCCTTCGAAAGAGGAGTTTATTGATTTGGTAAGCAAAGGACTCCTTTATATTGCCACGTTTTTGTTTCCTATTGCTATTTTACTAGTGACTTTAGGCAATGAGACGACTGCTGTTTTATTACAAAGCGGTAAATTTGGACTTAGCGATACTTTGGTCACTGGTGAAATCTTACTCTATTTTGCTATTGGGATGCCTATCGTTGCTTGGTACGGGTTTTTACAGAGGGTTCATTATTCGGCAAAATCATTTAAAACTACTTTGTACGGAGCGATTGGAATCTCTGTTGTCGATATAACTCTTACCTATATTTTAATTAAAAACGCCTTTGGTCCAAAATCTTTAAGTTTGGCCAATACTGTCAGTCACACAATCGGTCTTTTAATTTTATTGTTACTGTCAAGTAAAGAGATAAAAAAGCTCTTTATAGAGAAACGTTTCGTTAAAAACTTATTTAAATTGGCAGTTGCCAATATCCCTTTAATAACTTTGTCTTTAGTTTATTGCCATTTTAACACTGGAAATTGGTGGCACAGTGGCAGTAATAAAGAAAACGCCTTAAAATTGGCTCTATTATATTTCATTGCCCTCTTTGTTGTCACACTCAGCTACTTAATTGCTAAAGTAGACTTCATGACTATTTTTAAAAGAGGGCAAAAGAGAGTTAAATCTTAAGAGCCTCAATTGAGACAACCGTATAATCATACTCTTTTTCGTTAATGATAAATTTCAGGTTATCACCGACTTTATGGTTTAACAATTTAGCGCCGATAGGGGCAAGATAACTAACCGTATTAAGGTTTGGATCAGACTCCCAAGGACCCAAGATTTTAAATATGTCTTCTGTTTCGGTTAAATTGTTTTTTAATACTGCCTGAGTTCCAAACGAAATTTTTGTAGGGTCAACCATCTTTTGGGTAAAAACACTGGCTCTGGAAATTTCATCACTGAGACGCATCATAGTTGCATTTAAAAGATTCTGGCGCTCTTTTGCTGCTTTATACTCAGCATTCTCTCTTAAATCACCCAGCGAAAGTGCTGCCCCAATCTCTTTAGAGTTTTCAGGGATTTCTACATTCATAATTTTATCAAGCTCTTTTTGTTTCTCAACTAATTTGGCCTGAGTAACAAGGAGCCCACTGCTGACCATTTCGGCTTCTTCCTCTTCTCCCCAGAAAACAAATTCGGGATACTTTTCAAGAATTTTATGTTTAACTTCAATTTTTTTTGAGGGCTCAAGACCTTGCATTCTTTGGACAATGAAATTAATCCTTTGAGCTGCACCTTCTGTGGCACTTTTCAGAAAATTAAAGATAAGTCGCTCATCAAAAAGGAGAGTGACTAAAGATTTAGCAATCTTCCTGTTTTCAACGGTTGCTTTTTTGGCTTCAATTGCATTAAAAGCATAATCGAGAAGTTGCAATTCACTGGTTATTAAGTTTTCCAAAGAGACCTTTATCTTCTTTTCCCAAAATTTAGGTTCATATGTTCGAGCCAGATAGACAAAGAGTTCAGCATTTTCACGGTAGTTAACAACGGCATTTCTAAACATCTCTTCAATAACTTTTTCTTTGCCCTGTTCTTTGAGCGTATCCATTATGTAGCTGGTAAGATAGTAGGGGTATAACGAGATGAGGACTTTATCGACATTATCGGGTTCTTCAACTTCAACAACGTTATCTATAAAAGATTTTTTGAGCTCAGAATCATCGATAGCTTCAAATACTCGCTCTTTTTTATCGATTAATCCGTAAAGATGTTTGAAATCAACAGCGGTAGGTCTTTCTAAGAAAGGATAACAATCACAGAGCCAATCAACAAAAAGGAAACTGCTGATTACCTGGTCTCCTACCGAGTTGTAATTTGTACACTGATCAATAAAATATTGGACCATTTCAGTAAAGAATTCACTTTCAACATCTCCGCTGCTCAAAAACTCACGGACAATTCTTATCTTCTGATAAAATCTTTTTTCATTTCTAAAAATACCCAGAGTTTTCTCTTCGTAACTTATCGGAGTTTCTCTGACAATGAAAACTTCAGGGTCGTTGGGTAAAAAACCGATATAAGGGTCACTTTTTAAGACTTTTTTAGCACTGGTTAGCCAAGAAGTCCACTCTTTTGGTTTTAAGATAGAGGGGACAATTTCACTTTTCATCTCTTTTAAAGTGATTGCGTTATTGGCACTGGTAATAAGAGTTCTCAGGCCCCAAGAAACATCGTTAAGAAATTTCTCAGCCAGTTTCTCTTTTGGGAAGAGGCTCTTTAAGACCCAGATATGGTGTTTAGGGAGAACTTGCAGTGAGTTAAAAGCCATGCTCAAACTCATACTGTGGTTTCTTTTTGAGACAAAATCAATTATTACTCTTTCATGGGAAAGTTCGCTTATTCTCCCTATGTTCCATGTTTTGTGGTAAACAAAAGAGCCTTTGTCAAATGCAATATTTTTCTCAAAATCTTCAATGGCTGAGTTTATATCACGGTAACTTTTTGTAATATTTGAGATTTCAATACAGTTTTCGAGGCGGCTGTGATTTGCATATTTTTTACGATATGCTTCAACTAATTTTTCCCGAGCCCACTCACTGGTAGGATCGTTGTCCAAAAAAGTCTTTAGGACAATTATACTTTGGTCCCATTGGTTAGCTTTCTCAACAACTTCGTTGAGCTGGGCAAGCAGTTGTCCTGTCCTTTCTCCCTGAAATTTGGCTAAAATTCTTTGAACCAAACTCAGTAAATAGGCAAATTCATTTGGAATCAGTGTCAATAAAAGGGACCAAACATCTTTAACTGCCGGAAGATTTTGGGAATTAAGGTACCGTTGCAGTGCTTTTTTATAAAAAACTAAGGCTTTTTCAGTCTCTCCCTTTTCGTTATAACGATTGGCAATAGACATAAGGAGGTCTGTCTCTTCATAATCAACCTGAACCAATCTTTCATAGAGGGCAAACTTATCATCTTCACGCCCAAGTTTATCGTAAGAGGCGGCTAAAAGACGAATTATGTATTTATCGTCAAACTTATTCAGTATTTGAAGACTGAGGGTCTCTACAATGGCCGGCTTTTTGTTTTCATTAAACAGTTCAATTAAACTTACAATGTTGGAGTAATCCAAGGAGTGGCGCTTTAGAGCAACAGCACCGCTGAGATAGAGTGCTATGATACTGTTCTTATTTTTCTGAAGATACTCATCACAGATATTTTTTACTTCCATAAGTTCTTCAGGATTTTCGATTTGATTTAAAATATCGTCCAATTCCTGAAAATTCTGGATAGTATAGTTAGTTACAGTAGCTCTGGTCCACTTCTCCTGATTAAGCAGTGTTTTGATGTTCTCTTCGTTCATGCTACGCTCCCTTAAAATAGTCCTCTTTGGAACAAACGACAAACAGCCTGAGCCGCGTTTATTTTGATTTCAATCATCAAAATAGCTCAGGTGTTTTGCGGTGAGAAAGCTCCAAACTGGTTACTTATGATACCATAAAGAGGGCTCTCTTGCAATAAGAGCATTTAGACAGACTTTCCAAAATAGGTTTCTTCTGGTACAAATAGAGTATGAATAAAGAACTTAAAGGGATTGTTGCTCCGTCGATTTTGTCGGCCGATTTCTCTAAAATTGACAGTGAGCTGATCCAACTGATAGAAAACGGAGTAAAGTACATCCACTTAGATGTTATGGATGGCTCTTTCGTTCCACCGATTACTTTCGGTGCCAAGCTGGTTAAAGACATAAGATACCACCGTGAGTTAATTCTAGACACCCATCTAATGGTTGTAAATCCAGAAAAACACATCTCTACATTTGCCAATGCAGGCAGTGACATAATTACCGTCCACAGCGAAGCCTCTCTTCATCTACACAGTACTTTAATGGCAATTAAGAAGGAGGGAAAGCAGGCAGGCGTTTCTATCGTTCCTTCTACACCGGTTTCGTCAATAAAACTAATTTTAGGTTTAGTTGAGGTCGTTTTGGTTATGAGTGTAAACCCCGGTTACGGTGGCCAGAAATTTATCCCGTTTTCTTTAGATAAGATTAGAGAGTTGGACAGAATAAGAAAAGAGGAAAATTTGTCATTTAAGATAACCGTCGACGGCGGTGTCAATGAGGAGAACGGATTTGCTATTTTAGAAGCAGGTGCCGATATCCTTGTTATGGGCAGTGCCTATTTTTCTGCAAAAGACCGAAAAGGGCTGATTAAAAAGTTCCAAAAGGACCTGTTTTAATGAAAGTGGTCATCCAAAGGGTCTCGGATGCTTTGATAACCGTTGATGATATTACAGTTGGGAATATAAAGAGCGGGCTTTTAATCTATTTCGGTGTCTGCAAAAACGACAGTGACAAAGAGCTTCCATATTTAGTCAATAAAGTTGTGAATATGAGGCTTTTTAATGATAGTGAGGGCAAAATCAACCTCTCGGTAAAAAATGCAAACAAAGAAATTCTGGTGGTAAGTCAGTTTACCCTCTGCGCCAACTTGAACAAAGGACATCGTCCCTCATTTGATAACGCTGAGGATCCGGTTATTGCTCAGCAAATTTACAACAAATTCATTGAACTGCTAAAAGGGGAGGGGGTAGTTGTAAAACAGGGGCAGTTTGGCTCTTATATGAAAGTAGCTTATACAAATGAAGGGCCGGTTACAATTATCTTAGAGCGATAAATTAGTGAAGTATTAAACAAAGAAATAGAGTATGATGATAACTAAAGGAGCAGGTAGAAATGGCTAAAAGTACAGCTAATATCGGTAAAAATATATTTGTTGATTCAAAACAAAAAATGGTTGCATTGGAGGCGGCCCGTTCTCAAATCGATAAACAGTTCGGTAAAGGGGCTTTAATGAAGCTAGGTGACAGCACCACCGACCATTCAATTAAAGCAATCTCCTCCGGTTCAATTTTATTGGATGAAGCACTTGGGATTGGCGGTTATCCAAAAGGGAGGATAATTGAGATATTCGGACCCGAATCTTCCGGTAAAACAACATTAGCACTCCACGCTATTGCCGAATGTCAAAAAGAGGGAGGTATCGCTGCTTTTATTGATGCCGAGCATGCCCTAGATCCAACTTATGCCAAAAAATTAGGTGTTAATACCGATGAACTGTGGATCAGCCAACCCGATAACGGAGAACAGGCTTTAGAAATCGTAGAGTCGTTGGTTCGCTCTACAGCTGTCGATATAATTGTTGTAGACAGCGTTGCCGCTCTGACTCCACAGGCTGAAATTGACGGGGAGATGGGTGATTCTCACATGGGACTGCAGGCTCGTTTAATGAGTCAGGCTTTACGGAAACTTACCGGAATTCTCTCTAAAAGCAACACTACGATAGTTTTTATAAACCAAATCAGGATGAAAATTGGAATCATGTTTGGGAATCCCGAAACAACAACCGGCGGAAATGCCCTTAAGTTTTATTCTTCAATCCGCTTAGAAGTGCGTAAGATTGAGGCAATAAGCCGAAGTGCTGATGATATTGTCGGTAACCGAGTCCGAATAAAAGTCTTAAAGAATAAAGTTGCTCCCCCTTTTAAAAAGGTTGAGTTGGACATGTTTTTCGGAGAGGGGTTAAGTTATCACAGTAGTATCTTAGATGCGGCTTTGAAATATGAACTGATTGATAAAAGTGGTTCCTGGTACTCTTATAAAGAGGAAAAAATCGGTCAGGGCAGAGATAATGCAATTCAGTTCTTAAAGAACAATAGTGATATTACTACTGATTTGGATAAAACTCTCAGAGCAATTATGTTCCCTCAAATCACAGAAGAGAAAAAAGAAGAATAAGTTTTACTCTTTACCCTCATCTGCATTATAGATATAATCGCCTCTATGAAGCAGATAGAGGAGCCAGATTCCTCCTTACCCTCAGAAGATCAAGGAGAGCTCTTGTACTCTCTAAAAGATTTTGAAGGTCCCTTAGACCTATTGTTGCACCTTATCCAAAAAGCAAAGATAAATATTTATGATATTCCGATTGCAGAGGTGACCGAGCAATATCTTAAATACCTTGATGAAAACAGAGAAATCTCCTTGTCCAACCTAACGCAATTTTATGCAATGGCTGCCCATCTAATCTATATGAAAAGCAGATTATTGTTACCGTCCGATGAGCTAGATGAAATCGATAAAGAATTTTTAGAGATGAGGAGTCTTTTAGTTGAACGGTTACTCGATTATCAGAAGTTTAAAAGGTACTCACTTTTGTTGGAGAGATCTAACAAAGAGGGCTCTATATACTTAAACAGAAAAAAAACTAAATTCAGCCTTCCATTTAAGGATGAGGAACTTTTTGAAGAGAAAAGTGGTTGGACACTGTTAAACTACTTTACCAAGCTATTAAAAGCCATAACTGTAGAACAGGTCTTCAACGTATATGAAGAGGTTACCACAAAACAAAAACTGACATTAATGGCCGAGCTGTTTGAAAAAAAGAGACTGATTTCTTTTGAAGAACTAATCGTTAATTTTGACTCTCCTTTGGATATAATTTGCTCATTCTTTGCTATTTTGGAAGCTGCAAAATTTGGAATGATTAGACTTCGACAATCTTTTAATTCCGAAGATATCATCATTGAACAGATAGATGCCCTTAATGTTCAACTCATTGAAGAGAGCGGGGATCTTGATGACGATGTACAGATGAAAACTATCATTGATGCTGAAAAACAAGAGATAGACGTTGAAGAGCAAATAATCATAGAATTAGATAATGAGGAGCAGTAGAAAATGATTGGCGATACTCTGCTGACAAATGACGAACGGTTGATTGAGGTGGTGCTCTATTTGGAAAATGAACCGGTAAGTTTAGAGCAGTTAGTAAAAATCACCTCTTTACAAGAGATAGTTGTTACTGAAGCACTTAAGCGATTAATGAATTACTATATAGAATTTAACCATGGAATCAAACTTGTCGATAATCACGGTTTTTACTCGTTTTTGCCCAATGAAGATTTACATGAAAAGCTTCAAAGTTGTTACGGTAAGAAAGTGGATCGTCGCCTTTCTAAAGCAGCTCTTGAAACCCTCTCAATAATTGCCTACAGGCAACCTACTACAAGAAGGGAAGTTGAGAATATTAGGGGAGTATCAAGCGATAATATTATCAGAATCC
>JBAYOE010000051.1:0-9000 GCA_041678405.1 Sphaerochaetaceae bacterium
AAACAACTGATCCAGAGGTTAAAGAACCGCTATCAAATAGAGAACTGTGAATCAATAAAGTATTCGGTTATATGGGTTGTTAATGTTGACGGACCGAACAAAGTTCAGGTGATAAAAGATGTTCTAAAAACAAACATCTTCAACAATCCGTTTAGTCATAAAAGGTATTTGTATGAGTGACACACTTGATTATAAAAAGATCATTTTAGAGAATATAAACAATACTTTAAAAGAGACTAATCTTCCCTTAAAAGAGAAAACAGTGGGGAAAGTCAGAGATACCTATCGGTTTAACGAAGATGAGCTGTTGATTGTCACCAGTGACCGTCAAAGCGCTTTTGACCGAATCTTAGCCACAGTTCCCTTTAAAGGGGCAGTCTTAAACCTGATAAGCGGGTGGTGGTTTAATAAAACCAAAGAGATTGTTGCCAATCATTTGTTATCGATTCCTCATCCCAACGTCTCCCATGTCATTAAGTGTGATGTTTTTCCGATTGAAGTAATAGTCAGAGGCTATATAACCGGCACAACTTCTACATCGCTGTGGACCCATTACCAGAAAGGGGAGCGTAATTACTGTGGGAATCTTTTGAAAGAGGGGTTGAGAAAGAATGAAAAACTAGATTACCCGATAGTAACTCCCACAACAAAAGAGACTCTCCATGACCGGCCCATCTCGGCTCAACAGATTGTAGCAGAGGGGCATATGAGTGGCGATGATTGGGCTTATGTCTCTGAGAAAGCCCTTAAACTCTTTAAATACGGACAACAGACAGCACAAAAACACAACCTTATTTTAGTAGATACGAAATACGAGTTTGGAAAAGATAAAAACGGGGTTATCAGATTAATAGATGAGGTTCATACCCCCGATTCAAGCCGCTATTGGTTAAGTGACAGTTACAAACAACGGTTTGAAAATAACGAGGAACCGCAAAATATCGATAAAGAGTTTTTAAGACTTTGGTTCAGCAAGGAGTGCGACCCCTACAACGATGAGGTTTTACCAAAAGCACCGACAGAGTTAATAGGTGAGCTTTCGTTTAGGTACATCCAACTTTATGAGATGATTACTAACGAGAAGTTCCCTTTTGAGAGAATTCTTAAAACAAAGGACTCACTCTTATCGAGTCTTAAACCTTTATTGAAGTAGGAGAAATGAGGTGGAAAAAACTGCAGTCATTATCGGCGGAAGTAAAAGTGATTCGGAATTTATCGCAAAAATTACTTCAGCATTGGAAAATCTGAGTGTTGAATATAAGACATACTACGCAAGTGCCCATAAGGAGCCCTTGGAGGTTTTAAATATTTTAAAGTCTTTTGAGAGTAAAAAGCATATCGTCTATATAACCGTTGCCGGCAGGTCAAATGCCTTAAGCGCCTTTGTTGCGGCAAACAGCTGCTTTCCAACGATAGCCTGTCCCCCTTTCAGCGATAAGCTCGATATGTTGGTCAACATCCACTCCTCACTGCAAATGCCTTCAAATGTCCCTGTCATGACAATTATAGAACCGGCTAATGCAGCTTTAGCCACTAAAAGGATTTTTGATTTAATAGATAACGGAGTAAAGAAGTGAGTGGAATTGTCGGTGTCATCGGCTACAGCCCGGCTGCAAGTCAATTGTACGACGGTTTAATTCAGTTGCAGCATCGGGGCCAGGAGGGAGCCGGAATAATTACATGTAACGATCGGCTCCACTTTAAAACAGGCAACGGTTTTGTCCGTGATATTTTTCAGCAGAGACATATGCAGCGCCTTGTGGGAGTGATGGGGGTAGGACATACAAAATATCCGGCAGGCGGGGAGAAGACAGACCCATATGCGATTCAACCGTTTTGGACAAGTGTCCCTTATGGGATTGCATTTGCCCTTTCGGGGAGATTGGCAAATAAAGAGAGTATTGCCAATTTGGTTATCAATGAGAGAAGGCGTTATCTTAACACCACCAGCGACGGAGAAGTTTTAATGCAACTTTTTGCTTCTGAGTTGGCAAGTAGGTTGGAAAAAGAGGGCGAAAGCAACTTCTTTTCAATCGTGAAGGAGACAGTATATTCTCTTTATGACATTTGCAGAGGCTCCTATTCCGCATTGGCCCTAATTAAAGGTAAAGGCCTTATTGCCTTCAGAGACCCCCATGGGATAAAGCCTATGGTCTTGGGTAAAAGGGTAAATGCCGAGGGTAAAGACGAGTATATAATCAGCAGCGAAGATGTTATGTTTTATATGCTCGGATACACTTTTGTCCGCGATGTACAACCCGGCGAAGTTATTTATATCGATACCGAGACAAATCTTTACGCAGAGCGGTTAAAAGTCGATACTTTCAACCCCTGCATATTTGAGTATGTCTATTTTTCACGTCCAGACGGAATGCAAAATGCCGTCAGTGTTTATCGCAGTCGCCTAAGGATGGGACAGAATTTAGGCAAAAGGTGGAAAGAACTCTACAAAGAGTTACGTCCGGATGTAATTATACCGGCACCGGCAACTGCCAATACCATGGCTTTAGCAATGGCCAAAGAGTTGGAAGTCAATTACTCCGACGGTCTTTACAAGAATCCGTTTATCGGTCGGACGTTCATTATGAACGACCAAGAACAGAGAAGCCGTTCGGTTCGCTATAAATTGGTACCTCAGCAACTGGAGATAAGAAACAAAGTTGTCATGATTGTTGATGATTCAATTGTCAGAGGAACCACCAGCAGAGAGATTGTGACAATGGTGCGTAATTTCGGAGCCAAGGAGATCTACTTTGTGAGTGCCTGTCCCCCCGTAATTCAAAGTTGTTACTACGGTATAGATATTCCCAGTACTGAGGATTTAATTGCCGCCAACAGAGATTTGGAAGGGATAAGGGAGTTTCTGGGAGTCGAAATCCTTATGTATCAGCAACTAGAAGATTTAATAGAGGCCGTCACCAGAAAAGGACAACACCATATTGACACACCCTGTCATGCCTGTCTCGGGGGAGTTTACTGTCAGGGAGTCTCTGAATGAAAAATCTTCTGATAATCGGTTCGGGAGCCCGTGAGCATGCAATTGCCCTGAAGTTTTCCCAATCGAATGAACAGTACAACCATAAGTATAAAATATATGCTTTGGGTTTAACGACAAACCCCGGTATAAAAATAATTTGTGATAACAGCGGTGGTTCTTATAACGTCGGTTCCATTACCGAAGGTGAATCGGTTTTAGCTCTCTGTAAAAATTTCCAAATAACACTGGTTATAGTGGGACCAGAAGCAACTTTGGAGACCGGTGTTGTCGATTTGTTGGTAGAAAATAAGATTAAAGTAGTCGGTCCTAATAAAAAACATGCTCTGATTGAGACAAGTAAAACTTTTACCAGGGATTTTCTTTTTTCTTTTTTAGAGGAAGCCTGTCCCAAATACTATGTAATTACCTCAATAGCTGAAGCTCAAAGTGCCTTAAACAGTTTAAAAGATTCCTATGTTATAAAAGCTGACGGTTTGGCCGGCGGCAAAGGAGTTTTAATAGCTCAGGAGCACCTCTTTTCTGATAACGAAGCTCTTGCTTATTGTGAAGAACTGTTAAAACAAAAAGGGAAATTTGTAATAGAAGAGAAACTTGTCGGCCAGGAATTTTCCCTGATAAGTTTAACCGACGGCAGCTCTTTTGTTCATCTGCCGGCACTGCAAGACCATAAAAGAGCCTACGATGGAGACAGCGGTCCAAACACTGGCGGAATGGGTTCTTATACCGATAAAAACCACAAACTCCCTTTTTTGACAGATGAGGAGCTGAATTTAGCAAAGAGTTACAATGAGCTTGTTGTAAAACAGTTAAACGAACTCAATAACTCGCCGTATATCGGAGTTTTGTACGGGGGGTATATGGCTTGTGCCCAAGGGCTTAAAATAATAGAGTTTAATGCCCGTTTCGGAGACCCCGAAGCAATGAATCTAATGTATTTGATAGAAAGTGATGTTGTCGAGCTTTTTGAAAGGGTTGCCAACAAAACACTGAGTGAATATAAACTGAAGTTGTTAAACGAGGCGACAGTCTGTACCTATGTTGTTCCAACCGAGTACCCGTCACCAACAAAAAAGAGTGAGAAAGTAGAGTTGGGTAAAATTTCAGATGATGTAATGCTCTGCTATGGCTCAGTTGAGAATATTGAGGGAACCCTTTATACAAAAGGTTCAAGAACGTTGGCTTTTGTGGGAGGGGCAGAGACAATAGGATTAGCCCGAAGCAAGGTAGTAGACTCTCTTAAAAAAGTTAAAGGAAATATCAGATACAGGTTGGATATCGGCAGCGATGAACTTATCCAAAAGAGGGTTGAACATATGAAGCAACTGAGAAAGCCTTTAAGAGTCGCAATTCTCGGTTCAACCAACGGAACAAACTTAATTCCCATTTTGGAAGCAATAAACAAAAAGGTTCTAAATGCCGAAGTTTCTTTAATTCTCAGTGACAAAGAAAATTCCGGTATCTTAAAAAAAGCGAAAGAGAACAATATAGAAGCCCATTGTCTAAAAAACAAAGGTTCTGAGCGGGATTGTGAAATAACACTATTTTGTGAAAAAGCCGCTATTGAGTTGATTGTCCTTATCGGCTACATGAGAATTTTAGGTAAAGAGTTTTGCAACAGATGGGAAAACAGGATTATTAATGTCCATCCCTCCCTATTACCCGAATTTGCAAATACGATGGATTTAGAGACTCACAGATTAGCTATAAATCGGATGAAAGAGAGCGGCAACAACAAAAGTGGTTGTACTGTCCATCTTGTCACTTCCGCAGTTGATTCGGGACCTATAGTACTCCAAATAGAATGTGAAATAGAGTATGACGATACCCCTGAATCGTTGAAAAAGAGGGTTCAGGAACAAGAGGCTTTAGCTCTTATTGAAGCGATAAACAAAGCTTATAAAACCAGGGGAAATTTAACACCCTCAAATGAGGGTGTCGTAAGTTAAGATCTTAATCTAAGCGGTTAGTTGCAATTGTTTTTGGTCTTCGTTTTTCTCTGACTTCGCCCGGTTTGTATCTGTTACCGATTGCATTCACCCCTAAAACCATAACTGTCGATATCACAATCATTATGATACCCAGTGCCGACAGGCGCCCCCACTGTCCGTCTTCGCTGAAGCGGAGAATCTGTACGGCTAGAACCTCGGTTCCCGGTCGGCTCAGAACAACCGAAACAGAGAGTTCCCTAAAGAACATAGTGGCTAAAAGAACCCAACTGGAGACAATCCCGGGAACCAAGAGCGGAATAACGATTCTGCGCATCGTGGTGCCAAAGGAGGCTCCGCTGACCAAAGAGGACTCTTCCAGACTTCCGTGTATTTGGATAAAGGCACTTGTCATCGGTCTTATCCCATACGGAAGATAGGTGGCAAGATAACTGAAAAACAGTGCCCAAATAGTTGCATACAGCGGAGTTCGGACAAAATACCACATAAAGCCTATTCCGATTACAATCCCCGGAAACGAAAATGAGAGGAAACTAATCGATTCGAGAAATCCCGAGGCTTTGGTCTTTACTTTAACTATTACATAAGCAACCAAGACCGAAAGAAAACTTCCCACAGTAGCTCCGCCTACACCTAAAAACAGGCTGTTTTTTAGACTTCTTAAAGAGAGCGGGTCTTTTATAACGGTTCTCCAGTTTTGCAGACTCATTGAAGCAAAAGCCTGCTTTCCCGGAACCATGATATAGGGGATCAACGATGTGTACAGGAGAACTAAAACAGGCAGAAGTATTAAAACAAACGAGATTATTAAAAGAACAATAAAAAGAGGTGCTTTTGCTTTTCTCAGTTCAATGACTGTCGGTTTAAAGCCCCGGCTGCTTACAGTCACAAACTTATCGCTGTAACGGGTGTAGTATCTGTAGATATAGATAAGACCGACTGAAATCAAAAGAATGCTCATCCCTATTGCTGCCGCTTTTCCGTAATCGGCAATTAAGCTCATTGTGACCACCCGATAGATATAGGTGCTAAGAACGTAGATCCTTCCTGGCATCCCCAATACCGAGGGAACCGAAAAACTTGCCAATCCCCTTACAATACAGAGGATAAAGGAGGCCAGTATTGCCGGTCTTAAAATAGGGAGGGTAATTTTAAAAAGGGTCTTAATCGGGCCGCTTTTAAAAACCCTCGAAGACTCTTCCAGCGAGGCATCAAAAGAGCCCATGGCGGGAGAGATAATCAAATAAGCCACAGGCAAATCGAGAAGCCCCTCCACCACAATCATCCCCCAGATAGTGTAAATATTAAAAGGAGCTTTGGAGAGATTTAACAGCTTCACTAACCACATGTTGAGAATTCCATTGGACGGGTTTAACAAAAGAGCCCAGCTGACACCGAAAAGGACATGGGGTATCATCATCGGCATCACCGAAAGAACTTTAAATAAAAACTTAAACGGAATATCGGTTCTGTTGTTAAGGTAAGCCAGAAAGAGGGCTAATATTGTGGCAAAAGCAGCCGCGCCCAGGACAAAAAATGCCGTATTTCCCAAAATGCTGAAGAGCATCGGATCTGTATAAACAGAGACGTACTTATTTAAAGTGAAGTTGCCAAAGGTGTGTAAATTATTTGAAAAACTTCCGATAATTAACATTATAACGGGAGCTACTGTTAACAGACTCACAATGACAATCAGTGAGTAAGTTAATTTGTTGTTACGACTTTCCATAACTTACCCCTACTTAGAAACAAGGAGACAGTGCTCCGCTTTTATACTGAGTTTGATCTAATCACCCACTTTGTATTTGGTTTCCGGATCAAGCTTGGTCATGATTATCTGTTTGCCAACCAAAACCTCGGTTTCATAAACCTCGCCGACAAAAGTCATCTGCCCGATTGTTCCGGGGATTTGGTTGACATACTCTTTTTCTGTTTTATCAAACGCAATAAACTCGGGTCTCAGACAGAGAACCAACTCATCTTCTCTATTAAAGGATCGTTTATAACAAGTAATTTGGCCCATGGAAGTATCTACAATAGTACTGTCGGCTCCTTGGCTTACAACGGTTGCAGGGACAAGGTTTGCTCTGCCGATGAAGTCTGCAACAAACTGGTGATCGGCATCAAAGTAGATTTTTTTCGGACTCCCTATCTCAACGATATTACCGGCATTCATTACCCCGATGGTATCGGAGAGAGCCAATGCCTCGACACGGTCGTGGGTTACATAAACGGCTGTTATACCCAATTCACCTAAAAACATCTTAAGTTCTTTACGGGTCTCTTCTCTCAGTTTTGCATCCAAGTTTGAGAGAGGCTCGTCAAACAAAATTACTTTTGGTTCCGCAACCAAAGCCCGGGCAAGGGCAACACGCTGTTGTTGCCCCCCGGAAAGGCGGGTTGAGGGCCGTTTTTCAAAGCCCTCCAGTTGAACAAATTTCAAAGTTTTTGCCACCCGCTTAGCAATCTCTTTTTTTGGCATTTTCATATTCTGCAGGGGGTAGGCGACATTGTTAAAGACATCCATGTGGGGCCAAATGGCGTATGTTTGGAAAACCATCCCCAATTGTCGCTTTTCAGTCGGAACATAAATTGCTTTCTCTTTAGACCAAACTATGGTATCACCGATTTGGATTTCCCCCTCGTCGGGAGTTTCCAAACCGACAATGCACCTCAGTAGGGTTGTCTTTCCGCATCCGCTGGGTCCCAAAAGGGTAAATATCTTATTTGCCTCGATATCGAGATCAACTTTGTCGAGTGCTTTGATTATTTTCCCCTCACTGAAATAGTGCTTTTTCAATCCTCTTATCTTAATTTCCATCGTCTACCTTGCCTACAAGTTAATAGTTATTTCAGAGCAAAAATCTTTTCAAATTCAAGTCCCCATTTTTGAATCTCTTCATCAGAAAGTTCTCTGATTGGGATGACCTCTGTTTTGTCGATACCGGCAATCGGAGGATATACTCCCGGAGCCAAGACATATTCACCGACATCATTTGCCAATTTGGCAGCTGCTTCCGGACCGAGCCAGAACTCTATAAATTCTTCGGCACCTTTTTGGTTTGGGGCGCCTTTTGTTAAAGCCATAGCCCTGGGAGAGCCAAACATCGGCGAGATTTTTGCATAATCAAGGGGAGCCGGAGCGTGAGTTACAATGTACTTGGGCATAGAAATGCCGATTGCTTTCTCACCGCTGGCCAATGGAGCGGGAGTCGGTCCGAAAGAGGCAACAAACATCGGTTCGTTGGCAGCCAGACCTTTTAAGAATTCTCTCCACTCTGCCTCGTTGGCAAACACTCCATTTTCCAGTAAACCGACAAGCCAGCTTATGGTTGTGGGGTGACTGGCTGGATCTGCCATAACGATTTTGCCCTTCCATTTTTTGTCTGCCAAATCTTGGTATCTTTTGGGTGCATCTTCTGCTTTTACTAAATCGGTGTTGTAAATCAAACCGACATACTCGATTCCAAAGAGATAAATCCCATCTTTTTTAGCCCAATCGGGGTAATTTTTGGCCGCTTTAGCATCATAATTGGCTAAAACGCCCTGTTCTCTGAGTATTTCAAGAATCGGTAGCGGACCCTGAACGACATCGGCAATCAATTTTTTTGCCTGTGCCTCGGTTACTATTGTGGAGACATATTTTGATGTCGATAAACGGGTGTACTCCACATTCCAACCGGTATCCTTGTTGTAAGAATCGAGAATCGGTTCTATTGCGGTAATGTTTGCATACAGAGAGACCTTTTTATTTTCAACCTCTTCCCCTTTTTCACTTTTACCGGCAGCAAAAAGAACGCTGGTCATGACCAGAACCAAAGCAAGTACCACAAGGGTTTTCTTTAGTTTCATACCTTCCTCCATATTTAATTATTAGGTAACTTGGAAATGCTATCATGGGGGTCAATAAGCGTCAATTGAAACCTATTTTTTGCCCCTCTTTTTTTCGATTGTAACCGGAGTTTTATTTACACTTTTTTAATGATATTTTTATTAACTTTCGAGTGTAATAGGAATTAACTTTTGATTTTTATTGACAAATCACTTGTTGTGGCT
>JBAYOE010000052.1:0-8997 GCA_041678405.1 Sphaerochaetaceae bacterium
CTATGGCAATAACCTTAACGATGGCATATGCCGGGTGGATAGATTATCCGACAGCTGCGGCAATAGTTTTGGGAGAGAATATCGGAACAACAGTCACTGCTTATATCGCGTCGTTTGGTACAAGTGTCAATGCCCGACGTGCCAGCCGGGCACATACCCTGTTTAATA
Organism: Sphaerochaetaceae bacterium; assembly: GCA_041678405.1. GTDB lineage: Bacteria > Spirochaetota > Spirochaetia > Sphaerochaetales > Sphaerochaetaceae > JBAYOE01. Next base: position 169 of record JBAYOE010000052.1, read on the forward strand.
TTCTGGGTGCTATTTGGATGACCCCTGTCTTTGCTTATTTTCTTAGGTTTGTAGACATATTGGTTCCCGGAGACGCTTATGGGTTAGACGCAAGTAGGGTAATGCCTCTCCATTTGGCTATGTTTCACACATTGTTTAACGTTACCAATACTCTGATTTTCAGCTTTTTCATCCCCCAAATTGCCAAAGTTGTCTCTCTGATTGTTCCCGATGACGGAAAAGACCAAGGGATTTATCAACTGAGGTACTTCAGAGCAACAATGCAGGATACTCCCGAACTCTACCTTTTAACTGTTCAAAGAGAACTTCTTAAGATGGCTGAAATCGTGGCTGAGATGTTCGGCAGATATTGGGAAGTTTTTACCAATACCGACCAATTGATGGAAGATGAGATTGAGACGCAGAAAAATATGGAAGACCTGACAGACCAGATGCAGGAAGAGATAACAAAATTCCTCTCCCAATGCAGTTTGGATAACATGAACCGTGTCAGTGCCCAAAATGTTGTCAGTATGATGAGAATTACCAACGAATTGGAGAGCATCGGTGACTCCTGTTACAATTTAATGCTCCTTACCGAAAGATCGATTAAACAAAAAATCGAAATCAACGATGAAGCAATTGAGTCGTTGACTCCCTATATCGATTTGGTCAACCAGTTTCTCCGCTTTATCCGCAGCCATCTTAACGAACATGTTACCAGTGAGAGTATGATGGTGGCAGTTAGACTGGAAGATAAGATTAACAAAATGCGCAACATCCTCAAACAATCGGCGGCTACCAGACTACAAAACGGTGCCAATGTCCGTTCCGAATTACTCTATATAGATATAGTCAGACACGTAGAGCAGATTGGAGATCACTGTTTAAACGTTGCCCAAAGCTTAGCCAAACTGGGGTAGTTTGGCTCTCATTATTATAGCTGTCTCTCCGTCTGCATTGGGATTTGAAAAAAACCCCTCAATTTTATAGATCTCTTTAAAGCCCCATTGATTATAAATAGAATGGGCAGCTACCCAGTTTTGTCCGACCAAAAGGATAATGCTCTCTAAATTAAATTTATTTAAAAGAGTTTTTACGGCTAAATCGAAAGCAACCTTTCCTTTTATTAAGTTCCTATATTTCCTGTCAACAGCAAAGCTGGAGATATAAAGTTCTTTCCCATTTTTGTTGTGGTAAGTCTCAAAATCACCGTTAAGGGTAAATCTGTCGGCTTCATATCGCTCTTTGTAAAGCCAAAGTTCACTGCAAAAAAAGCCTAAAAGAGTTTGGTCTTTATAAAATCCAAGATTCCCCTCCCTAAAAAGAGAAATCCTTTTTAAGTAGAGTTCTTTGCTCTCGCGAACATCCATGGAGAAACTGGTTGTCTCAATCTCGATAATCCGATCTATATCAGACTCTTTAAGGGAAGCAACATAAACTGACATACCCAATTATTTCATAATTACACTTAACAATTCAACTCTCTGCGGTTGCCAAAATCTCCGATTATCAATAGGTTTAATACTGATGAGGAGTCAGTTATGTTAATCCCATACGTTAACGAATACCCAGAGGTTAAGGATGCTTGTTTCATTGCCGACAGTGCTCATGTAATCGGTGAAGTTATAGCTAAGAAGGATGTTTCTATCTGGTACAACGCAGTTTTGAGAGCCGATAACGCCCCGATTACTTTGGGAGAGAGAACAAACATTCAAGACAATGTAGTTATGCATGTCAACGAGGGGGAACCTGTAGTAATCGGAGATGACGTCACAGTCGGTCACAGTGCAATTGTACATGCCTGTACTATAGGCAATAGATGTCTGATAGGGATGGGCTCAATTATTCTCGATAATGCAATTATAGGTGATGATACTTTGGTTGCAGCCGGTTCGGTTGTTCCTCCAAATAAAAGTTTTCCCGCCGGAGTCTTGTTGGTGGGTTCTCCGGCTAGAGTTATTAGGAAACTGAAAGAGAGTGAACTGGAGTATATAAGAAAAAACGGTATTCACTATGTCGATATCGCATTAAAGCATAAAAAAAGTCAAAAATAAAATACCGTGCCCAAAGACACGGTATACTTTTATTAATTCAATAAATCTATTTAAGATCCGGGTTGGGAATCATAAAGTTTCTGATTACCCCACAAGTCTCTTCATAACCGGCAATGAAGGAGCGCAATGTTCGGGCAGTTGATCCAAACTTAATGAATTCGGAGTGCTCCATTCCATACGGCTCATAAGCTCTGCTAAAATCTTTAAATCGCTTTGTCAATTCGTTGATTATTGTTGGATCCACTGTATTATCCATCCTCTCAACAACTTCGATATCGGAAGCGTTGAATCTCTTTTGCCATTTGTAAGGAATAGTGAGAACAACATCACCACCGATAAACTCAGACCAGTGAAAATGGTTCCGATAGGCAGCTGCCAGCAGGCGGGTTGTAAACTTATGTTCATTGTAAAATTCATAAGCTCTCTTGAAAGCGGCAACTCCTGCCCATTCTAAAACTGCAGGGTCGGTAAGGATATTCTCTTTTTCAGCCACAACTTTTAACCAATCATCCAATCTTCCAACCATGATAGTACAGACAGGGGTCATCTTTGAGACATCTTTGCCCTCTTTTTTTCTCCTCTCCAAACCTCTCTCAACAGCTTCAGCTACAGCTACAGCCTGAGCCACGGTAAAACTGACTGTGGCGTTGATGTTAACACCGTTATAAGTCGCTTCCTCAATAGCTTTAATACCCTCAGCTGTTACGGGCATCTTAACTTGCATATTAGGAGCCAAAGTATCAAAATAAATTGCCTGATTAGCCATAAGCTTCCAGTTGCGGTAATAGCGGGCATTGGTTTGAATCGAAATTCTCCCTTTAAGGCCGTTTTCACGGTCAAAAACAGGTTTAAGGATTTCTGCACCCTTAACAGCCATCGCTTCGTTTAATTTCCAAGTGACGTCCTCTTCGGTTCCTTCAACAAGCTCATTGTTAAGATCTACGATGGTGTCTTTCCACAAATCCATCTCCTGCTTGAGAACCTGACCTACGATTACAGGGTTGGTAGTCGCTCCTACAGCTCCATGTCCTATAGCATAGTTAAGCTCAGCAATAGAACAAGAATCGTTCCACCAATCGGTTTTGGTAGTTGTTGCCATTTTTAGCAATGGGCTCTTCTCAACATTTGCCATATAAAATCCCCTTTAAAAATAAATTTACAGTTCAAACACCTTTTGAAAAATGGTATAAATTGTTTAACAGCCTTATTATAGGGGGTTGTTAAAAACATATCAATCGTTTTGGCGTCAATTGTCTGATGATACATTGACTGTTTTGGTATTCTGGTGCTACAGTTAGGCATAATTTTGAAAATCTGTTAAAATATGAGCTGTCTTTTAATGGATGGAGTTATTTAGAGGAGTAAGATATGGGGCAAACAGAGAGTTTAAATGAAGCAAGGGAATATATCAGTAAACTGATAGAGCGGAGCCGAAAAGCACAAAAGACAATAGAGTTTGCAACACAGCAAGAAGTAGACAAAGTGGCGGAAGCACTTTGCTACAAAGCAGTGCAACCCGAATTTGTCCAAAGGCTGAGTGAATTTGCAGTTGAAGAGTCTCGGATGGGAGATGTACCGAGCAAATACGCCAAAATGATGAATAAAGTGCGCGGCGGTTGGTACGACATGAAAGGGAAAAGATCTGTAGGGGTAATAGAAGAAGACAATGTTAATGGATTGATAAAGGTAGCAAAACCGATAGGGGTAATAGGTGGATTGATTCCCTGTACTAACTGTGAAGCAACTCCAGTATTAAAAGCAGCATGGGCAATAAAGACGAGAAACGCAATAATACTGGCACCCCATCCGCGCACTCAAAAAACAAACCTGATGGTAGTAGAGTTGATGAGAGAGGTTTTAAAAGAGTACGGCTTTGACCAAGACTTAATAATTAACATGGACAGAGTCTCCTTAGATACCAGCGGGCAGCTGATGGCCCAATGTGATCTTATTTTAGCTACCGGCGGGCCTGGGATGGTGGCTGCAGCTTATTCAAGCGGAACACCTGCTTACGGAGTGGGAGCCGGTAATGCCATAACAATAATAGACGATACCCAAAAGATGGCAGAAGTAGCCCAAAAGATAAGAAAGAGTAAGACCTTTGACCAGGCAACAAGTTGCTCAAGTGAGAACGGAGCGATAGTAAAAGAGAGTATCTATTCTGAATTCATAAAAGCAATGGAAGCAGAAGGGGGCTATTTGGTAAATGAGGGAGAAAAAGAGAAATTACAGAAGGCAATGTGGCCTGATAAAAAAGTCTTAAACCGAGATGTTGTAGCCCAGTCTGCCGATAAGATAGCCAAAGTGGCAGGGATAGCCCTACCCAAAGACAAAAGCTTTTTCATGGTTGAGGAGACAGGAATAGGTTCTGATTATCCTTTCAGCGGAGAGAAGCTGTCTGTGGTAATAACCTTATACAAATGGAATAACTTTAATGAAGCCGTGGAGCTGGTCAACGCTATAACCAACTACCAAGGGACAGGGCATTCGTGTGGAATTCACACTTCTGATAAAGGGAAGGTATTGCAGTTGGCCGCTAAAGTTAAAGTATCGCGAATAATGGTAAACCAACCGCAAAGCTTAAGTAACAGTGGTTCATGGACAAACGGCATGCCGATGACCCTTACTTTAGGCTGTGGGACATGGGGAGGCAATATAGCCAGTGAGAACATCAACTGGAAACATCTTTTGAATACGACTTGGGTCTCATTTCCGATTGCCGACAAGCAACCCTCTGATGAAGAGCTTTTTTCAGCAGAGGTTCGATCCAAATAATTAATTGGAGAGTGTTAAATGGAATCAACTGATAGCATTGTTAGACTTGAGAATATGAGGAAAGTTCTCTTAGACGGGGGCGGGGAGCAAAAAAAAGCTGCCCAACACCAAAAAGGGAAATATACTGCCAGAGAGAGAATTGAACAGCTTGTCGATCAAGGGACTTTTGTGGAGTACAACCCCTATATGAGTTCCAGGGCAGTTGAGTTTGGAATGGAAAAACACCGAATTCCCGGTGACGGAGTTGTCACCGGAACTGCACTCATTGATGGGCGTCAGGTGTGGATTTCCAGCCAAGATTTTACTATTTTAGGCGGATCTCTAGGGGAGCAGCATGCCGAAAAAATTGCCAGAGTTCAAGAGCTGGCTTTAAAAACAAAATCCCCCTTTATCCAGATAAACGATTCGGGGGGAGCCCGTATTCAAGAGGGTGTTTACTCTTTGGACGGGTATGGAAAGATTTTTAGGAACAACATCCACGCTTCCGGGGTTATTCCTCAAATATCTATGATTTTAGGACCTTGTGCCGGCGGGGCTGCTTACTCTCCGGCAATTACCGATTTTGTCTATATGGTTGATAATGTGAGTCAGATGTACATAACCGGTCCCGAAGTTATAAAGGCAGTTACCGGTGAGGATGTTACCCACGATAATTTAGGGGGAGCATCTGCCCATGCCAAAAAAAGCGGTAACGCCCATTTCCATTGTAAAGATGAGAATGAGAGTTTTGTTCATCTGAAAAGGCTGTTATCGTATTTACCGAGTAACAACACAGAAGAACCGCCTCTGAGCGAAAAGAGCCCCAAAGCCAGCAGCGTAACCGGAAAAATTGAGCAAATTATCAAAGAGAGGGCTACAAAATCTTACGATATCCACGATGTGATTGATGAGTTGTTTGATGAGGACTCCTTTTTGGAAGTTCACAAAGAGTATGCTCTCAACATAGTTGTCGGTTTTGCCCGCCTACAGGGACGCTCGGTTGGAATAATAGCAAACCAACCTCGGTTTTTATCGGGAACTTTGGATATAAACTCCAGTGATAAAGCGGCCAGGTTTGTCCGTTTTTGTGATGCCTTCAATATTCCGATTATCTCTTTAGTTGATGTTCCCGGTTACATGCCCGGAACAACCCAAGAGTGGAACGGGATAATCAGACACGGAGCAAAACTGCTGTATGCAATCGGGGAAGCTACGGTACCTAAAATTGCTTTAATAGTGCGAAAGGCTTACGGCGGTGCTTATATTGCAATGTCTTCCAGGACTTTGGGTTTTGACAGAGTGTTATCTTTACCTTCGGCAGAGGTTGCCGTAATGGGTGCCGAAGGAGCAGCCAATATTATTTTCAGAAGAGAGATTTCCACTGCTCAAGATCCTGTGGCAATGCGAAACCAAAAGATAGAAGAGTTTAGAGATAATTCAATGAATCCTTTTGTATCGGCTTCAAGTGGCATGGTTGACGACGTAGTTACCCCCCAAGAAGCCAGAGACCAACTTTTTAGGAGTCTGGAAAGCCTTTCAAACAAGTGTGAAACAAGGCCTGCTAAAAAACACGGAAATATACCTCTATGATCTTTTTTATAACTTTGATAACTGCTGCTGTTTTAGCAGCAGTTATCCTCATTGTTCTCACGCTAAAAAAAAGAGCGGCTTCACAAAAGAATAAGAAAGATCCTTGGGTTGAACACGCGATTATTAGGATCTCTACATTGTCGAGTAAAGATTATATTTTCCCCAAAGATGATAAACACTACAGGTTTGTTTTAAATAAAAAATAGTCCAGTTAATCAACTCTCCACTTTAATTGTCTCCAATTTTAGGTGATAATGATTTATGCGGGGATAAGAATGGAAGAAGCAACACTGTTTGTCATTACGCGACAACAAAAGTTGATAACTCATTTTAGTAATAAGTTCTCCGTTGTTGAGCTTCCCTCATTTTTTAAAGCTCTTAGGTTAATGAAAACAAGAAGCTTAAATTACTCTCTGTTTATTGTTGATCAAAGGTTATTAGTCTCAAAATCGGCTCTGAATTTTCCCAGTTTTTATAAAAAGAGCCAGAAGCAATCAAATAGGCTGATTTTGTTCAGTGAATCCAAAGTTCCGCCTCTCTACAAAAAAGTAAGATTTGATGACTATCTGGACAACTCAATCTCTAAGAGTTCTCTGCAAGATAAAATTACCCTCCATTTGGAGAGTCTGAGACAGTTAAAGCGACTTAAAAGTATTGAAAGCATTGATCAGGCTCTTCAGATTATTTTTGCTAATGTTCCAATCGGAGTTTGCATTTCCAGTGGCAGCGGTTTGAAAATTGATGAAGATCAGATTGATTATGTAAATTCAGCCTACTCAGAAATTGTCGGTAGGTCGGCAGAGGAGTTGAAAGACAATAATTGGCTTACTTTTACCCACCCCGATAGCCTTGGTGTTGAATTAGAGAAACATAAGATGTTGCAAGAGGGTAAAATTACCAATTACTCTGTGGTAAAAAAGTATATAAAACCTGACGGTTCAATTACCTGGGTTAATTTAATCTCCTCGTTGCTTGATTTAAAACCGTACAAATACGTAGCCTTCGTTCAAGATATTACGGCACAAAAAGAGATTGAACTCTCTTTATTAGAGAGTGAAAGAAGTAAAAGTGTATTTTTTGAAAATCTGCCGGGAATGGTTTACCGTTGTAAGTACGATAAAGATTGGACTATGGAATTTCTCTCTAATGGGTGCACAGAACTCACCGGATATCATCCCATTGAGTTTATAAATAACAGTCGCATCTCTTTTAACGAAATAATTGCACCCGAATACAGTGATTTAGTCTCAGACAAATGGGAAGAGGCTGTTAAAAATAAGTCAATTTTTAATTTTGAATATGAGATAATAACCAGTGAAAACAAAAGGAAATGGGTTTTAGAGAGGGGACAGGCGGTTTATGACAAAGAGGGGGAGGTCGAAGTTCTAGAAGGAGTTATCCTCGATATCACCGAACAAAAAGAGGCAGAAAAGGAGTTGATACTCTACTCCCAATATGATCGACTCACCGGATTGCCGAATCTGCATTCTTTAGAAAAAACATTGAAAGAGGCATTTAACCAAAAACGAAAGATGGCAATTGTCGGCTTAAATGTAACTACCCTTCACCAGGTAAGCGTCCGCTATGGTTTTTCTTATGGTCAACACCTTATTAATAGATTGGGAGAGGCTCTTAAATCAGTTTCTAATAAAAACATTAAACTGTTTTCAATCTATGAGAACTATTTAGCTCTTCTAATTAAAAACTACAAAGACAAAGAGCAACTGCTTAACTTAGCTAAGCAAGCTTCAAAGATAGTCGAAGAGACATTTGCCCTTGAATATATTGGGTGGGGAGTAGGTATTCTTGAACTGACAAAGTCTTCTTTAGATAACTTTGAGCTTCTTTTAAAAAATCTTGTGGCAAGTGCCGATAAATCCCTCTCTACTTACTCTTCAAAATTTGAAATCTCCTTTTTTGATGAAAATCTGCAAGAGGCTTTAATCAGGGAGAATGAGATTACAAAAGCTTTGATAGCTTTTACTGAGGGCAAAGAAGCACAGAGTATCTATTTAAATTATCAACCGATAGTACGACTTGTTGATAACGAAGTGTGGGCTTTTGAAGCTTTAGCCAGGTTGGAAACAGAAAACTTGGGCTTGGTAATGCCCTTGGAGTTTATCCCAATTGCCGAAAAATCCAAACTTATAATCCCTCTAGGGAAAAAGATTATTGAATTGGGATGCCAATTCATAAAAAAAGTGCATCAAAGTGGTTTTAATAATATCCTGCTTGCGATAAATATCAGCCCAACTCAGCTTCTCGATTATGACTTCATCCCGTTTTTAGTTAAAACAGTAGAATCTATGAATTTAGAGAGCTCTTCAATTATCCTTGAGATAACAGAAAATGAGGTTGCCTTAAATAATGTCGAGATCAATACTGTATTAGGTGATTTAAAAGCAGTTGGTTTTCATGTTGCTTTAGACGATTTCGGTACGGGTTACTC
>JBAYOE010000053.1:0-8913 GCA_041678405.1 Sphaerochaetaceae bacterium
CCTAAAAAAAGAGAGATTAAAATAATTTAATTAATTATTCAGAAAGAAGGGATACTGTAATATTTGATTGGTATGTATCAGTTGCAGCAGCCTTCATTGCTTGATTTAGGCCTGTTGAAGTCAATCTGACCATAAGATACTTACTTATCGTTGTAATAGAGTCTTCTCCGCCGGAAGAGACAGTAAGAAAAGATTCATTCTCTCTTTCAGTTAAACCTTCTTTACCCTCTTCACTCTCTTTTTCCAAAACAATATATTCTATGGTATCTTTGACTTTTTCATCCGTACTCTCAAGAGCCCCATATTCATAGACAACCTTGAAGGTTTTTTGATCAACGGGAGGATTGTCAACACGCAAAGTCCAACTGCCCACATCAATTCCGCTGCCTTTAGGATTCATTTCATCAGAGAGCAAATTGATAGAGGGAGTATCTAAGGAATTAACGAGGAAATAGGTGTCACCCTCGATATAAGCAAAAATAACAATCGAGCCGGATCCAAGAACTTCATCCACAGCACTCAAGGAGCCGCTAAAAGCTACCAAGAGCACTAAAACGACAATGCTAAAGATAATCTTTTTCATAAACAAACCTCTATCACCATAAGAAACATTAGGCACCCAAACGGGTGCCTAACTTGCTAAGTTTTTATAAATTAGAGACAAGATTTAAAGTTATCGTAGATAAAAAGTCAGTTGCAGGGTTCATAGTTGCTACAGCACTTGTTGCAGCTGATGTCAGCATAACTCTAACAGTTTTTGTTACTGCTGTAGATCCTGCAATTGGAGTAATTGCAGTTTTTGTTCCGCTTAATTTAACTACAGGCGCTGTTGCAGAACCGTCTTGCTGCAATACGACATACTCAAGTTCTTGTGATGTACTACTACTTACCAACTTCCCATAAGAATATTTAATATCATATGTTTCTGTACCAAGCTGATTATAATTGTTTACAGTCCACTCACCAATCTTCACACCACTGGTAGCAGTAAAGTTTTCTGGATCTTGATGTTTTACATAATCATTATCTTTCAAGTTAATGGCATCTGAAGATTGTAATGTTTGAGTTACAGCCAGAGTTGAATAAGCCTCAGGAGCAGGTATAAACCCATACACATTTAGACCTTTACTATCAATCTGAACTTCAGCTGCAAAAACTATTCCACCAACTAATACTGCCAAGGCAATTAAAACAAATAAAACTTTTTTCATAATCTTACCTCACTTAAGACTAGTTATTAACTGTAATGTAATACTAGGTATAACTTATGTCAATAGATGTTGTAACAGAATAGTATAAAAATATAGAAAAAAGTTTTAAAATTTCTTATTTCTTCTCTTAAACTAAAATTAGCTCAAAATTTTATAAGTTTTTCATATGACACTTAAGCACAAAAAGCAAAACTTAGGACATAAACAAACAATAATCAGAGAGATTATAGAGGTTTTATTATTTTCCTGTGACATAAGAGTTTTAGAGAGTCTCTAAAACCAGCTGGATTATTGTTTCATACCCAGAGAAAGGTGGATAGGTTTCATCATCTATTCTTTTGATATAGACAGAACCGTTGTTGCTTTCTTCTTTATAAACTCCGTTGATTTTAACCAACTGAGCAAAATTATCACCATGTTCTAAAAATGCTGCTCCGTTACTAATTTTATAGGGGATTGCCACACTCTGCTCATTAACGACTGCAGTAAAAATACCATTCTTACCATCAAGTGCTTTATAATCATTGGGATACATTAAAACCAACTTTAAATCGGCAGAACTGTTAGAAGAGACATACCAAGAACCAACCTTTGATCCGAAGCCGGAAGCGGAATACAAGATATCCCCTGAATCTAATCTAACTGAATCACCACCAGATCCACCGCCGATAATATTACTAAGATCTAAAATAGACTTAGATTCAATTGTTCCGCTTATAGTTAACGTACTGGTATTTAAAGCAGCACTGACACTAAACACAAGAGATATTAAAACAAACAAACTAATTAATACTCTTTTCATCTTATCTCCAATAACTCTAAGTTAATACCAAATCCAATGAAATACAATCGGTACAAAAAAACCCTCGGTTAAGAGGGTTTTTATCATTAATCGTATTTATCGCTTAGGTAGTTGTTATAGTTGCTACAATGTCTCCAGTGTAGGTTTCAGCAGGCAGCCCCTTTGCTTCAATATCTGTTGGGTCAAAAGTAGCAGTTAAAGCATAAGTTCCCCACGAAGGTCCGCTTCCTGCAAGTGAATTGGCAAGAGTTATTGTTTCAGTGCTAACATCTGAGTCATTTAAAAACTTAACGTCAGATCCAACCTTTTTAGTTCCACTTACTACCCCAGCTGTTGAGTTCTCACCTTTTGTGTAGCCAAGAGTATAGGGCACCTCATAATCAGTATCTTCATTGTGTAAGGCATTAATGGTAAGAGTAACACTAATGCTTGTCGAAGCGTTAGTAGCAAAAGAATAATATCCAATACCCTGAGTGCTACTATCTGTAAAATCAACTGGGTACACTTTATCATTCAAGTCAAAGGCATCAGTGTTTTCTTCCTCGCCTATAATCTGTCCATTAATAATTTGCAGATAGTTCAAAGCAATACTCGAAAACCCGTGGTTTGTTTTAGCTGCCATTGTTGAAGTCAGTGTCAATGTTGCATCTGCAGCAAACATCACTCCGGCTACTAGGAGTACCATTAAGATTGCAATAGCCTTTTTCATTTTATTTCTCCTTTCTGACTAAATTGTCATCCTTTAATTTCTTTTTTTACTGTTATCTCTAACAGTTATCCATACATTACTAAAACTCTAAACTTATGTCAATAGATTATTGTAAAAAATTATTATTTTTTTAATAAATTTTTCAATTATTTTTTATTTCCTTGTATTGTAGCATTTTAACTCTTGTTTTTTCCTTTCATCTTATGACATTTTGTTTAGTTTTCAGTGGATTAAACAACTATTTAGTGATTAAGTTACTTTTTTTCTCTCTTTTTTGCAGGCTCTTATGACAAAACTTTTATTTATTCTTGTAAATAAGAAGCTAAAGAATCGGCATAAACAGCTAAAATCTCCCCAAGTTGTTGGGAAGGCCTGATAGAACTCTCCTTGCCGGCAAGATGAACTATTCCGCTGACAGGCTGATTTGCCCAAGAAAGAGTCGAGTGCATCCCCAGAGGAATATGGGTTAATCCCATAGTCTGAGCATAGTGAACCATTGAGTCTATACAGTAAGCCCCCTCGGCAACACTGTGATCACAGCTGGTAAAACAGGCAAAGTAGCGCCCCTCTAAAGCTCTGCTTTCAGCCAAATGATAAGTAGAATCCATGAAGGCTTTCATCTCGGCACTGACATTTCCAAAAGTAGTGGGACAGCCTAAGATAATCATCTTGCTTTTTAGTAAGTTGGACTCATTGGCAACAGCCAAAGCCTGAATCTCTTCATAAAAATCGTTGGCGGCATCGCTTTTGTTGGCCCAAATGTGTAAATCAGAATCTTCCACCCTGTAAAGACGGGCATCAACACCCCGCTCCTGCAGTAATTCCTGTAAATAAGTGGCGATGATATAACTGTTTCCGCTGACACTGTGAATTATGATTGAACACCTTTGCATTATTGACTCCTGTTACCATTAATATAATATGTGATAATTCTAACACCAAGCGTTATAACGATTATCTCTCTGACTGAGAAATACTTTTGTCCCGTAAGCTTCACTGAGGGTATCTTCATTTAAGACTTCGGCTTTTGGTCCGTCTGCAAAGATTTCTCCCTCTTTTAAAATAATTACCCTGTTAATCTCTTCAATTATTTCCGATAAATCGTGAGTAACTAAAATAACAGTTTTTCCCTCTTTACTAAATTGTTTAACAGAGTTGCGATACATAGACCTTGCAGGCAGATCTAAATTAGAGACAGCCTCATCCAAAAGCATCACCTGAGGATTGTGAACAGTTGCCCTTGCCAACAAAACTCTTCGGGCTTCTCCGCTGGAGAGATTGCGCATCGGTTTGTCATAAAGGTGTTCCACTTTTTGTTCTCTCAATCTTTTAAATGCCTCTTCTTCCATTTCAGAAGTCACCTGGTGATGAAAGTCCAACCCTATACTGCTGAAAAAACCCGAAAGAACAATGTGAAGAGCCGGATGTGTTGTGCTACACAGATACTGCAAAGCTGCCGAAACAATGCCCATCTTTTTTCTGAGTTCCAAAACATGCCATCGCTCTTTCCCAAAAAGAAGCCGCTTTGTATCGGGACTGTAAAGAGGATGAACTTCTTGGCTTATAACCTGAACCAAAGTCGATTTTCCAGCTCCGTTAGACCCTATTATTGCGACATGTTCATCTTTATTAATTGTGAGATTTATTCTGTTTAAGATTGGTTTGCCTTTGCGCCTGACAGTGATCTCTTTTAAGACAATTATCGGTTGCTCTTTTTCCATTGTGTAAAGCATACGAATTGAGCTGTTTTGTTGCAAGCTTTTATTAAGCCAAAGAGACAGAACTCGATTTTTCCAACTGGCTTGTAATTCTACTTCTAAGATCTGTCAGACAGACCAAAACCAAAGCGACAGCCAAATCTGTCTGTCCGTTTTGCAGTGCTTCGGCGATATAGAAATACTCACGAACCTTTTTTTCACACTCAAGTTTACTTAAATTGGAGAAAGCTAAAGACTCCTCTAATAAAGGAGATAAGTTCTCATAAATTGCATCTAAAATTATGTTGCCGTTTGAGCGTACCAGCTGGCGGTGAAAATCACCTTCATGGCGCCTGAAGCGCTCTAAAGCATGCGGTTCTTTTGATTCTATTTTTTTCAGTTCGCCTTCCATGGCTTCGGCAGAAAGATAAAGACCACTAACGACCTCTTTTCTTTTTTCGTTTCTTGAAAAATCACGTGCGGCAGAGACTTCTACACTGGTAAGAACTTGGATTAAATCGAGCATCAATTTTGTATCGGTAGAACCACTACGTAATATGGAGTTGGTCATTGATTCAACAAATTGATCTAAGTTGTTGCTTTTAACAGTTGCACGACGTCCCTGACTGACTTCCAAAAGTCCTTTGGCTTCAAGGTTTTTAAAAGCCTCTCTGATAGAACGGCTGCTTGCCCCAAAAGCGTCCCCCAATTCTTGCTGAGACGGTAAAAGTTGTCCTGCAGTGAGCTGCTTTGTAAGAATCAAATCTTCAAGATAGTTTGCAATACGGGCAGATTTCGTGCGGCCATATAGCTTCTGCTTAGAAATATGTTCAAGGTTTACCAAAGTTACATTCTCCTAGACTTATGACAGGATTTTAAATAGAATTGTCATAAGTAAGACAAGCATAGTGTATTATAAAGTGAGAAGTTGGTCAATACCACTATTTAAGAAATATCTAATGTCAGAAGTAAGGTATAGATTATGACATCACTATACTATAGTAGCTTCAAGTTTTGTTTTAATCGCAGTCAGATGAACCAAAGCTAACGCAACAGCTAAATCTGTCTGTCCCTGTTCAAAAGCTTCCACTAAATAGCGGTGCTCTCTTGTTGCCTTTTCCAACTCAATATAATTATTGGTAATTTGATCCATACTCTGATAAAGCAACGGAGAGAGATTTTCATAAATAGCGGTTAATATAGCGTTCTCATTCGAATCGATTAACGTCTTATGAAAATTAAAATCGTGGTTGTTCCATTGGGCAAAAGCTTCATTTTCACCTGCTTCTATTCTCGGAAGAAGTTGTTCCATCTTGGTTGTTAAGTTATCTAAAGAACGAACCAACATACTTCTGTGTTCACTTCGGGAAAGTTCACGGGCGGCAGAGACTTCAACTGTTGTTCTAACCTGCATCAAATCTAAAAGCAACTTTTTATCGGTTGTGTGTTTGCTTATAAGAGTTGAAGAGAGTGAGGCAACAAACTGCTCTAAGTTATTTGATTTAACAATAGCCCTTTTGCCTTGGCTAACTTCCAAAAGCCCTTTGGCTTCCAGCTGTTTAAAAGCTTCTCTTATAGAACGGCTGGAGGCGTTAAACTCTTCGGCTAATTCCTGCTGGCTGGGTAACGGCTCTCCTGCCTTATATACTTTATTGAGGATCATATCCTCTATTTGGCGGGCAATTTGGGCACTTTTTGTTTCAGAACTAAAAGAGGTAATCATTTTTTCTGGCTCCTTTCATTCCAATATACTGCCATATATTCATAAAAAAAGATACATCTTACAAAACATCTCACATTAAATTAAATCTTTTGACAAAAGATAGCAGTATTTTTGGGTTTATCTTACATTATTTTTCTTTTAGTCTTTCTATTTTCTTTCTTAATAAAGAGAAAAAGCTCCCAATAAGACAAAACTACTGTCACAATAATTATATTTTTCATTAATAAAAGTGTCAGTAGTCTTAAATTATAGATCTTTTGCAAAACTACTAACTTCAAAGTTTCAGGCTGAATTGTTTTTTCTTAACTGGCTCATATCAGTTCTGATCTCAAAATTCTCCATTGGCTTAGGCAAAAATCTGTTGTTTAGCCATCCTGTTAGTTCCTTTTAGAGACACCTATCCTAATGGGTGCTGAATTTAAGAAAAAATTATCTTGTTATTCTACTTTTTCAAGCTTTGGAACAACACAATATTGCAGAATCTTAATTGCAGCTAATAGTAAAGCTTCACATGTCAAGCAGTGTGCTACCTTATTAGATCCTCTTACTATTATTTTAGAGGGTATTAGCCAATCCTTTAAATGAGAGTTTGCCCGTTCTACTGTGCTTATCAACTTAAAGCGTTGTTGTTCACTAGGAGTGAAAACTCTCTTTTCCTTTCTCCTGTTGTACTATTGAAAACCCTAGAGGAATTTTAGTTTCAATTATTTCGTTCAAAATAGTATTTAGGCGATAGGGGGAGTGCATGTAAATTTGTGTAAATAAATGAAGAACTGTATTCGTAATAAAATCTTCCTCCCTTTTATATCTAGGGAAATAATGCACTTTTGCCATATTTTGCTCCTTTAAAACAACTAAGCAAAAGGCATCATCAAAGATATTCTAATAATGGGTTCTTGAGCATTAAATTAAAAATATCTAGTGTAACTCTAACTACTCTGCTGTTGCATTATCCTCTTCAATTTGTCCAGTCTCCTTAATAACAAGCTTGGGTGGCGATTCTTGGTGGTTTTTCAAATATTGAAGGACAACTCCATAAAAGTTTCTTATGTGGGCCTCATACTCACTAATGAAAATCTTCCTTTTTGAAATTATGCTACCTAGTTGAATCTGATAACTTAATTGGACAGAAATAATCTCAGTTCCTATTGATTCTTCTATCAATTCATCAAAATCAGAAAAGCGTCCCATTGGATTAACGTTACGCCCTTTCGTTTTAACAATGATATACAAATTAGGTTCTATTTTTTCAAAGGCTGATTCATTCTTTTGTCGACAGGCATCTAATTGCCTCTTTACAAAATTAAGCTGTTTTCCTATTTGAGATCTTTTATTAATTTCTGTTTTTGCTATATGAGGGACTTTTATTTCAACGTCACAAAATAGTCGCCTGCTTTTAAGATTCAAAGTTACATTTAAAGGAGAAATGGTATTCGGGAATTTAAACTCAGATAACAATCTGTAGTTTTCAATAATCTCCTTTGTCTCTCTTTCGATGCGTTCACTCATTGTTTTATAACGTCTTATATTACAATCTACCATTGCCCCTAATTCATCACTCATTTTCAGAGCAAGGTCTTGTTCCTCTTGAATCCAATCTTGTACCGCTAGGGTTATTGCAGAAATATTACGCTTTCCAAAATTATCATCTGCTAGAATCCCTTCAGTAACTTCAACCCATTCTTTACTCATTGAATCAAATGTTTTGGCTTCAGCCACTGGGTCTCTTAAAAAATCCATTACTTCATTCATAATTAATACTTGATCCGGATCTTCTATGTTAAGTTCATTATCAGTTAGTAGAACACTACCCAAAGCAATGATATAACGCCAAGAAAAATGAAACAAAGAAACCCCTTTGCAATTTTGTACTTCAATAGGAAAGTCAGAAGTAGAAGGGACAAATTGATTAGAGATAGTTACTAAACGGGAAACTCCAACTATCTTAGCTAACTCTACATAAGATTCTATCTGTTCGCTATAAATTTCTTGGGAACCCATTTTCATTTCAAAAAATGTCGCATCTCTTATTTGTTTCCCTATGACCTGTAATAGTAGACCATCTACTCGTAGAGGTCCTTTTTTTGGAGAGTTTTCATTGTATATTTTCACTTCAGGAAAAGAGACTTCTGTATAAGCTTTTAAATAGCCTGACCTATTCATCCCAATTTCTTTTGATATCAATTCTCTAAATTCTTTTACCATGGGCAAAGAAGCCAGAAAAATTGAAGCTAAACTCATTTCATCTAATTTTTTATAACCAGGTATCAACCTTGCCCTAGCGCCAAAAAGCTTCCTATGTTCATTCTTTTCCGCTGGTTTTAATAATGCTTCAAATTCATCAATGTTCATCTCTAATAATCTTTTCATCTTCTTTGCCATTTTAATCCCCTTAAATTAGATATTTCCCGCTTAACATAGAATTATATTACGAAAGAAGTAGTTGCGATTATTCAAAATAGGCATAGGTGTCGTACTTATAAAGCAGGGAACGATAATTATAACACGTCTACAGGGTATTTCAAGAATGTTGAGGCAATTTCAAAATGAATTATAGCTTCAATAAAAATGCAGTAAATGATGAATGTTTATGCAAAACTTCTCATCTCTCTTAATTATCCTAAGTAAATCATCTTTGGATAGCTTAAATCATACAGTTGTCCTTGTGTATGAGCCCACTAACCCCTAAAAGAGCATATTAAAGAGGTTGGTCTTTTATTTAAGCTATTGCTTTAGCTTGATCTTTTAGCAAAAGTATCTTTTTTATCTTC
>JBAYOE010000054.1:0-8894 GCA_041678405.1 Sphaerochaetaceae bacterium
ACCATTGTCGTTATGAAAACCCATCTAAAATGTATTCCCTGTTTTTTTCAACAGGTAGCCGATTCATCAAAGCTGCTTGGAATCAGTGAAGAAGAGACAAAGAAGATCTTTGTTGAGCTGGGCGACCAGTTGAAAAACATTCCCCTCGATTTTGCCCTTCCCGAGATGACTCAATTTATTCAGAACCAACTCGAGATTTACAGCAACAAAGAGGATCCTTTTTATGAGATAAAACAGTTTAGCAATAAAGAGGCACTGAAAAACATCGACCAGATGAGAGAAATCGTTAATTCATCTTCCGATAAATTACGAAAAGCTGTTGAACTTGCCTGTGCCGGAAATATTATCGATTTTGGTGTCTCTTCTTTAAATGTCGATATTAAGAGGGAGATTGAATCAATTTTAGAGCAGTTTGAAGAGTCGCTGGAAAAAGAGTCAGAATCGTTGTTTCAGCTGGATGAATTTAAAAAATCGTTGGGCGATGCCAAGAAACTTCTTTTTATCGGTGACAATGCCGGTGAGATTGTTTTTGACAAAGTCCTTATTGAGACAATCAAAGAGTTGTATCCAAATCTTGAACTCTACTTTGCAACCCGTGGCCGTCCAATAATCAACGATGTCCTTGTTGAAGATGCCGTTTCTGTCGGAATCGATAAATTAGGTAAAGTGGTATCAAGCGGAGTGGGGACAGCGGGACTTGCCCTGGAGTATGCTTCCAAAGAGTTTCTCAAATTGTATAAAACATTTGATTTGATAATCAGTAAAGGGCAGGGTAATTTTGAGTGTTTGAGTGATACCAAAGGCCCTATTTATTTTCTTTTAATCTCAAAATGCAGCGTAATAACCGAGGAGTTAGGCAGTACTCTCCGTCAGATTGTTTTAGTTAAAAATTCAAAATTTTCAGAGGCTTATTAGATAATTTCTTTATTATCGTTGGTGCTGTATAATAAAAGAGAGAGGCTGTTATGAGTATCAGAAAAGCTAGCTTTGCGGGTTCGTGGTACCCTCAAAGTAAAAAAGAGTTGAATCTTATTTTCGAAAAAGAACTGAAAAGTCTTTCACATAGAACTGTAAAAGAGACACAAGTGGCAGTTTTGCCCCATGCGGGACTTTATTACAGCAGCCGCGGTTTAACTCATTTAATTTTAAATGCTCCCCCTTTGGTTGAAGAGGTTTTAATAATAGCTCCTTCACACTACTATCCTCTTAAAAACAACGAAATGGTATTCGGCTCTTTTGATCTTTATGAGACTCCTTTGGCAACTTTGGATTCCCTTAAAACGGAATTTGCAGATCAGAGGGCAATCATCACCAGGGCAGTGGAGCAGGAGCATGCCATTGAGATGATTTTGTTGGTTATTGCCTATCTGCAAAACAGACAAAACTCCCCCATAAAGGTTGCCTCGGCTCTTTTAAACTCGGTAACAGATTCTGATGTTCTTAAAACAATTTGTGAACAAGTCAATAGTGTTGTCACCAATAAGAACAGCTTAATCATTGCCAGCAGCGATTTTACCCACTATGGGAGAAACTTTAACCACACTCCTTTTGGGACAACTGTCGATAAAACTGTTTTACAAAGGGTGAGAGAGAGTGATTTAAGAATCGGTTCCCTTTTAAAAGAGGGCTCAACAAATAAGTTGCTGGAGGCGCTCAACAGCAGAGACTACACAATTTGTGGTTTAGCCGGTGCAACGGTTCTCAGTGCACTGGCAAAGCAAAACTCATTTGAGGGAGAGGTTGTGGATTACTACACCTCTGTTGAAAAATCAAAATCATACTCCAATGATTTTGTCGCTTATTTATCTCTGTTGTGGGGGTAATAAGGTGGAAAAAAACAATCAAAAATTACTGTTAAAATTAGCCCGTGAATCAATCTTGGAAAATTTGACGGCTAAAGGCTCGCCTACATTGGAGTTGTTGGAACAAAGTAAAATAAAAGAACTCTGCGGGAATGAAGGATCTTTTGTTACTTTACGGATAGGGGACAATTTAAGGGGGTGTATCGGAAATATAATCGGAGAAAAACCCCTCTACCGTCAGATTTACAGATTGGCCAAAGAGAGTGCTTTTGGCGATCCCCGTTTCAGGGCATTGAGTTTGGCGGAAGCCGATCAGATTAAAATAGAGATTTCGATACTGACTGTTCCCAAAGTCATTAAAAATGTTGATGAGATAGTTTTAGGGCGTGACGGGGTAATTTTAACCAGCGGTTTTCAGAGAGCCCTCTTTTTACCCCAAGTCGCCCTTGAGCAAGAGTGGGATTTAGAGACGATGTTAATAAACCTCTCCCTTAAAGCAAATCTTCAGCCTACCGCTTGGCAGCAACACTCAACAAAGTTTGAAGTGTTTCAGGCAACTGTTTTTGAGGAGAGTTAAGTGTCTGTAAAAATTGCCTGTGATTTTTGTTACCACAACTGTCTTTTAAGCGAAGGGCAGTTGGGCCTATGCAAAGTCAGAAAAAACCAAGAGGGTAAAATCGTAACAATCGGTTACGGCCAAATAGTCGCTTCGGCAATGGATCCGATTGAGAAAAAACCGATGTACCATCTTTTACCCGGAGCAAAGACCTACTCAATTGCGCTTTTTGGGTGTAATTACAGCTGTCTTTTTTGTCAAAACCACACTATAAGTCAACCCGAAGGGCCCTATTACAACACTTTGTTTAACGGTTCTTATTTTAATGAAACAAGTGTCGAAGAACTTATTGCAGCAGTTGTGGCCTCAAAAAGTCCGATTGTCAGTTACACCTACAGCGACCCGATTGTTTGGCAGGATTATATGCTAGAGGCTGCCCGGTTAGCTCACTCGCACAATCTGTTAAACTGTATGGTAACAAACGGCTCGTTCAGTAAGAAAAGCTTAGAGCGAGTCATTGATGTCATCGATGCCTTTAACATCGATGTAAAAGGGGATGAACATTTCTACAAAAAGTATTGCAAAGGCTCTTTGGAACCGGTTTTAGAGGGCATTGAAAAAATAGCCTCAACAAAAAACAGAGTTCTTGAAGTTACGACACTTCTTATAGAGGACCTGCAAAGTTTAAGTGAGATAAAATTTTTGGCAAAGCAGCTCTCTGAGAGGGGAGTAGAGGTGTGGCATCTGAGTCGCTTCTTTCCCCACTACAAGATGAGAGATTTAAAGAGTACCAGCGAAGAGTTTATGATTGAGGCAATAAATATAGCCAAAGATGCTAAAATCAACTACGTTTATGCCGGTAACAGCTTTCTTGAGAACGATTATCCTACGGTTTGTCCAACCTGTAAAAGTATTTTGATTAAAGGACATTCATACCGTGGAGAGGCAAAAAGCGAAGCCCAAAAAAATATCAAAGGGGGCAGATGCTTCAACTGTAACGGCGAGATATACGGTCTTTTTAGTTAAACTTCCGATACAAATCGTAGTAGCGGTTTTCAACTTCGTTTACAACGGCATCCCAATTTCTATAGATGCTCTTTTGGGCGTTAAGGCCAACCTCTTTGACATGGTTGGGTTCTTTTAACAGAGTGATGATTTTTTCACCGTAAGAGCGGGCATTGTTTTGGGCCACAAAAGAGTTGTAACCGTCTTTTGTCCTTGTTGCCGTGCTGGAACCACAAGTGTTGAGCAGTGCTAAAGCGTAGGCTGAAGCCTCATACATAACCAATGCCGAAGTATCGTACTGACTGGGAAACATAAACAGATAAGCGCAAGCCAAAAGGTTTTTAATAATTTCCCGTTCTTTTATGGCACCGGTAAAAATAACATGTTTTTCCAAGCCATAGGAGGCAATCATCTTCTCAAAATGGGGGCGGTCAGGCCCCGAACCGACAAAAACCATCTTAAAATTTTGATTGTGGTCTTTTGTTATCTTTAGTGCCTCTATTAAGAGTTCCAGATTCTTCTCTTTTTTCAGCTGTCCGATATAAAGAAGTAGCAGTGTTTTGGAATCGACATTCAGAAACTTATACCCTGCTGCTTTTGACTGGCGGTACTGCTCTTCGGTGGGAATCGGTAAATCACACCCGTTTTCAACGATAATGACCTCTTTATTTTTGAGACCATAATCGTAAAGTTTGTCTCTGCTCCAAGCAGTCGGAGTCCACACCTCATCGGCTGTCTCATAGTGTTTTAAAATCCGTTTTGTGAAGTATTCGGCTGCCGATTTTGATTTTAATGTTCCATAGAAATCGTCTTTGTAAAGGGAGTGGAATGTGGAAACCAGGGGGATTTTCTTATGACGGTTGAGTTGTTCGGCAAACCTGCCTAAGAAAAAGGGGGCGTGGGTGTGGATTATATCAAAATCGATTGAGCGGACTTTGTTTCGCATCTCTCTGCTTTTAATCACAAAGCCATACGGTTTTATGTTATAAACTGGAATCATTGTGGCTCTGATTGTGTAGTCAATGCCATGCTCTTTATCGTAAGCATACCCCTCATCGGCATAAGAACCCGACACTACTGCCCAAATCTCATGTCCTTTCTCTTTTAATAAAGAGCTGTAGTTTTTTGTGACAAAACCGACACCGTCCATTAAGGGGGGAAATGATTCGCTGAACTGACCGATAACCAGTTTCTTCATTCGTTTCTCCTTCATAAATAATAACGCAACTTTAATTTTAGTGAAGCACTATTGACCTCTTTTTCGTTATTTAGTTGAGAGTGAGGATTAATTATGGGTGAAGAAATAACAAAAATTTGTCCTAACAGTGAGTGTCGTTATCATAACCCCGAATTTGCATCCAAAAAGAGGTGGTATCGTCCCCATGGGTATTACTACTGCCCGACAAACCCCGATAAACCAATCAGAAGATACCGCTGTTCTACCTGCGGAAGGACATTCAGCGAGACTTACTTCAGTCGCAAGTGGCATCTGCAGCGAACCGATATTGATGAGGTTGATCTTTTTTTTGAGTGGTGTAAAGGCTCAAGTTTAAGTGATTTGGCCAACCGCTTTTCCTGTTCCAAAAAGTTAATAGAAAACAGAATAACAAGGATGAAGAATCTTGCCGAAAGTAAAGAGATAATCTTAGAAATAGAGAGTCCCGAAGAAAAAGTTCAGTTGCGTTTGTAGATTGTGTCGATAAAGCCGATAAAGTTTTTAAGTGTAACTGTTTTATTTTCTACTTTGACGGTTCCGTTAAAGTGGCCAAAAAGTTGGGTTTGTTCACTTTTTGAGACTCGCAGATTTTTATAAACAGTGTGGCTGACCTTTGGTTCAAAGGTTAAATCTACTCTCCCTTTATTCTCTTTAATAACCCACTTAGTCCCTTTTATAAACTCAATCGTATCAAGTTTGTGCAGCTTTTTATCGTAGATGAGACAGTTTTCAGTTGCCGATGTGTCTCCCAAGCCTAAGCCAAAACTAAAAGAGAGCTCTTTATCTTCAATAAAACCTGTAGAACCGGCCCAATAGAGGGGAGTTTTAGTTCTCCATCTGCCTCTTTGCCAATACAAGAAGGCTCTGGTGGTGTTTGGTTCTATCTCTATCTCATCCATTCCGAGTGTCAGAAGTCCGCTTACCTGCAGAGGTACTACTTTTTCGCTTAAGCTGTAGGAACTCTTTTTTTGTGACGAGCCGGTAACTAAATTAAATGTCTCTGATTGGGGGTCTTGGGTAAGGGTAAAATCGGCTATTAATCCTCTGTTTTCGTGGCCGCTGATTTCCAGCGAAGGGGCTCCCAGTAACAGCCTTCTTTTTGAATCTCTTTTACTGAAAGCAATTCTTAATCTCTTGTTGGCCCACCCGATAGAGTAGTCATCGCTGTGCAGTGGCAAGTCAATTTTAGTAAATCGGGAAGGCCTTTTTGTTCCGATGTAACTGAGACTGCTCTCTTTTAAATTGATGTAAGTGATGGCAAAATAGGAAAGATAGCCCAAATGACTGTAGTTAGCAGTAATAACAATCTCATTTTTATAATCAAAGATAAGATACCGGTCCCACTCTTTGATTTTCAGCGCAGAGCATCGGTGTCGCTCTTTGTTGTAGAACCAAACGGGCTTGGGACTGTAGCCCTGTTCTGTCACAAAACCACTTTTATCGAGAAGATTTTGTCTCTTTGTCACCAGATTCTGATCCACTGTTTTTCACCTTAAGTTACACTATACATAAAAGGATTTAATAGCAAGTTTTTTATGTGAAGCATATATTCAAACCCTGTAAGGTTGACAAATCCAACTTGTGAAGTTAGAATTGTCAAAACAAATAAAAGGGAGATTGTTGTGTATATTCCCCGTGACATTCAAACCCAAATTACCCAGGCAATACAATACTACCCCGTACTAATTGTAACCGGTGCCCGACAGGTAGGAAAGACGACTGCTTTACGCAAAATTCTACCTGCTTACAATTATGTCAGTTTGGATCTTCCAAGTCTTGCCCAACAGGCAGAATGCGACCCTAAATCTTTTTTAGCTATGCACCCTGCTCCCTTAATCATTGATGAAGTGCAGTATGCACCCGGTTTGTTTCGGCACCTGAAGGCGGCTGTCGATGAAAATCGGCAAAGATTTGGACAATTTGTCCTTATAGGGAATCAACATTTTACCTTGATGCAACAAGTCAGTGAAAGCCTGGCTGGCAGAGTTGCGATTTTTGAGTTAGAAAATCTAAACCTTCCTGAAATTGCACACTCAATAAAAACTACAGAAAAAAGAGTGATTACCCGCGGACAATTCCCTGAACTTTGGCGTAATGAAGAACTGCCAAGTTCCCTCTTTTACTCTTCATACCTTGCTACCTATTTAGAACGCGATGTGCGCCAAATTTTGAATGTTGTCAGCCTTCGTGATTTTGAGCGGTGTATCCGTATTTTAGCTGCCCGAAGCGGCTCAATTCTAAATAAAAGCGAGGTTGCCAAAGATGTCGGTGTCTCTGTCAAAGCAATCGGAGATTGGATTTCTGTTTTACAGGCTTCAGCTCAAATTGTCTTACTTGAACCATGGTTCCAGAATTTTGGTAAAAGAATTGCAAAAAGCCCCAAACTTTATTTTAGTGATTCGGGGCTGCTCTGTTTTTTACTTGGGGTTGATGAACAAAATCTTGAAAATTCTCCATTTTTGGGTATGATTTGGGAAACCTTTCTGTTTGGTGAACTTCGAAAAACTCATGCCTATCGAAATTCTACAATAAAACTTTGGCATTATCGCGACCAGTATGCCACCGAAGTTGATTTTATAATTGAATGGAGAGGGAAACTCTCTTTCGCAGAGGCTAAATGGAGCGAACTTCCCAATCTTAAAGATACTCGCAGTATGAGTACGATTTACCGAGAGCTTCAGAATTCCGATTCTCCATGGAAGGCCGAAAATCGCTATCTGCTTTCGCGGGCACACAATCCGTACCCTTTGGGTGACTGTACCCAGGTTGTTCGGGCCCAAGATATCCCTTATCTGAAAGAGATGCAAAACTCATAAGTGACACAAAGCCTTTTGTTGCACTTAGGCTTTGCCGATGATAAACTCCATTAAAAATAGGAGTTCCCTGTGGATGATAAAATAACAAGTTTCACCTCGTTTGGAGGTTGCAGTGCCAAGTTGGGAGCAGCTTTATTGGATAAGGCTCTCTGTGATCTAAAACAACCTGATTATCCCAATCTTTTAGTGGCTTATCAAAGCAGTGATGACTGCGGTGTTTATAAACTGAACGATGAATTGGCAATGGTTCAGACAATCGACTTTTTTCCCCCAGTCTGTGAAGACCCGTATCTCTTTGGTCAGATTACGGCAGCCAATGCCCTCAGCGATATTTATGCAATGGGTGCCAAGCCTTTAACTGCGGTAAGTGTTCTTTGCTTCCCCGAAGGGAAATTAGACGACTCCTATTTAAGAAAGATGATGCAGGGGGCTTTAAGTAAGTTAATAGAGGCCGAAACTGCTTTGGTCGGGGGGCATTCAATAAATGACGCTACCGTAAAGTTTGGCTTTTCGGTCAACGGGGTGGTCAATCCAAACTCTTTTTGGACAAACAACGGCAGTAAAGGGGATGAGCTGTTAATCATCACAAAGCCGATTGGTATCGGATTGGTCTCTAATGCCGTCCGGGCTCAGGTTGCCTCTAAAGAGGAAGCGGAGGAGGTCTTTAAGGTGATGACTACCCTCAATAGAAAGGCCTCTGAGGTTCTAAGGAATTTTGAAGTGAGAGCCTGTACCGATATTACCGGTTTCAGCCTTTTGGGGCATCTGTGTGAGATGGCCCAAACAGATGGTGATGTAACTTTGGTGTTGGATTATAAGAGGGTTCCGATTATAGGGAATGCAAAAAAGTATGCCCAAGAGGATTTAACAAGTGCTCAGACTTACAAAAACATAAACGACCGGGGAAAATTCGTGGGCAATCTCGATATTCTCAGTATCGAAGAACAGCGGCTCTTTTTTGATCCGCAAACTTCAGGGCCGCTTGTGGCTTCGGTTGCCAAAAGCGAAGCCGATGAAGCTTTAAAAGCCCTCCGTTCGGAGGGCGTTGATGCTCATATTATCGGGTATACCGAGAAGGGTAAAAAGGGATTGAGAATTATTTAAATTTCAATTCCCAAAAACTTTTTAACCACTATCCCAATCACAAAAGAGAAGCTTGATACTCCCAAGCTGATTAGAGTCATCTCGCCGAATCTCTTAAAGAACGGGACATCTTTGGCAACCGAGATGTAGTAGGTAAAGGCAAAGATTATTAAGACCACGGTAATCAACATCGTTAAAAGAGCCCACATGAAGTGGGTGTTGGGGAAAATCAAATAAGGGGTAACTAAAAAAGCGACTGTCAGCAGATAGACAACCCCGGTATAGATTCCCGATTTTAGTGCGTCGCTGTTACCCTCGGAGCGGTGCGATAGGTACTCGCTGCTGGCCATTGAAAATGTTGCCGATATTCCGGTAATCAGACCCGATAGGGCAATGAGGCGGGTGTTTTGCAGTGC
>JBAYOE010000055.1:0-8592 GCA_041678405.1 Sphaerochaetaceae bacterium
TAACCATATTCTTCCTCTGGGAGACAACCGTGACAACAGTCAGGATGGGCGTTATTTCGGACCAGTCTCTTACAAAGAGATTATAGGGAAAGTAAAATTCCGTTTTTGGCCCCTTAAACGGATGGGCAAAGTACTTTGAATGAATCGCTGTTAGAAATATTAGATTCTGACGACTCTCTCTCACTATACATCCATATTCCATTTTGTAGATCAAAGTGTTCCTATTGCCAATTTTATTCGGTTACAAGAGACAAAGAGGATGAAAAACTCTATTTCAACAAACTGATTGAAGAGTTAAACCTCGTTATCAATAAACGGAAAGCCCCTTTTGAAACACTGTTTATAGGAGGAGGGGATCCCTTTTTGCTTAAAACAGAGTATTTGGAAAAAATATTAGAGTTAGCCGGTTCTTTGGGAAAAATTAAAGAAGTAACCATTGAGTCAAACCCTAACTCCTTAACTTCTGATTACAACCGTTTAATTACAAAAGGGTTAACCAGAATCAGTATCGGACTCCAATCGATGAATAAAAATCATCTAAAGACCTTAGGAAGAAACGTAACAGTCGAAGAGAATAAAAAGGTGTTGGATTTAATTAAAGATGAGAGAAACATCGATTTTAACCTCGATTTAATAACAAGTATTCCCAATCAGAGTTTAAACGACACCTTAGACGATATAGACCTCATAGTTGATAAACTCAATGTTTCACATATCTCTTTGTATAATTTAACTGTCGAAGAGGGGACTCTTTTAGCTAAAAGAGTCAATGAGGGAGTTATAAAAATCTTAGATGACGAGGAGCAGGCAGATTTACTGCTGGGCTGTTGGAACCATTTAGAGAAAAGAGGCTATCATCAGTACGAGGTTTCAAATTTTGCCTTAAATAAAGCAAAAAGAGCTTTGCACAATGAACGGACTTGGGATTGTAAAAGTTATCTCGGCTTAGGCTGCGGAGCTGCATCAACTCTTACATTTAAAAATATCACCTATCGGGTAAGCGGCAAGAGCGATTTAAAACAATATTTAGGTGAAAAGCCGTTCTCGGTTTATCAGATTGAGGCTTTGGATAAATTTACGTTGATTGAAGAATCTCTAATTTTGGGTTTACGCACAGCTGACGGAATAGATAAAAACAGATGGAACAGCCGCTTTGATTTGGACTTTGACTTACTGTTTGGCAGTGTATTAAATCCGCTTGTCGATAAGAGTAAATTCCTATTTAAAGAGACAAAAGAGAAGTTAATTCTTTCCAAAGAGGGACTGCTTGTCAGTGACGCATTGATAGTGAAGATGATCAGCTCTTTAGGTTCTTACAAATGAGGCTCTCTTTTTATTTTCCATTAACAATCCAGTAATTAAAACTGTTGTCGTTTTGATTTGTTAATTTAGTTTACGACTCTATAGCTCTTTTCCATTGTTAAATGGATATTTTATATTGATGGTTTGTAAAAATATTTTAATATAACATTTAATAGTTACAATATAATACATAATATGTTATATTATAAATAATCTATGTTGTATTAAGAGAGGAAAAGGTGATTAATAATATAGAAATCTATTTGAAAGAAAATATTGACATAAACACCTCAATTAATCGGTGGCATAATAAGAATATTTTTCCAATTTATTTAAATGATTTGTACGATTTTTATGAAATAAACTTGCTAGATAATAGGTGTATTTTATTTGAGGTGAAAGATAAAACTCCATTTCTTAAAGACATGAAGAAGCATATTAAAATAGTGGAGGAGTTAACTGGAAAGCAAGCTATCCTGGGCCTTAAAATGGTTACTAGATATATTAGGAAAATCTATATAGAAAATCGCATTCCTTTTATAATTGAAAATGGACAAATATATTTACCGTTTATCGGCTTGGACTTAAAGAATGTACCAGAAAAACTAACAATACAAAGGGATAAATTTACAAACGTAGCGCAGATGGCTTATTTATTTCTGATGTATGACAAACCTAGAGTAGTTACCGCTAAAGAAATTGCTGGGAGATTTAACTATTCATTAATGGCAGGCTCCAGAGCATTAAAGGAGCTTTATAATAAAAAATTGGTTTCCTATACTATAGGAGGTAAAACTGGAAGGACTAAAGAATACCAAAGAGTTCCCAATCCTGAGTACTTCCAAATGGGAAAGCAGTTTTTAAGAAATCCTATAAAGAATGTTGTTTATCTCAAAAGGATTCCTAATAATGCTTTAGTTGCCGGACTAGAGGCTTTAGCACAAATGTCTCTGCTCAATCCTCCAAGCCATTGCATAAGAGCAATGTATATAAAGAGGTTGAATGACTTAAAAATTGAAACTGTAGATGAAGCAAATATCATAGATTTAGGATATTTAATAGAGTTACAGTTATGGGAATATGATCCAAGTTTATTTAATAAGCAAACTACTGTGGACTTTGTATCCCTGTATGCAACATTACAAAAAGAAAAAGATGAGAGGGTTGAGCAAGCTCTTGAAGTTACCTTAGGAAGAGAAGATTGGTATATGGATTAGACAAATTTAAAGAGTATTTTAAAGAGCATCTTCACCAATATGTTTTTATAGGTACAACTGCTTGTGATATTTTAATGACTGACATAGGGGTACCATTTAGAGCCACGAAGGATTTGGATATAGTTCTGATTGTCGAAGCTTTGGATGCCTCTTTTGGAATTCAAAATATATTAAGAGAACCGACTTTAAAGCTCTTTTATTAAATAGATATTTTATAATACTGCCCCGTGAAGATGATTGGTTCTTTGGGTACTCTACTTGACAGGTAAAAAACGGGCGTGATACCTTTAGATGTTCGTTTTTATTACTACCTAAAATCTAATTAGAAAGAGGTTCCAAATATGTCAGGCCATAGTAAATGGGCAACTATCAAGCACAAAAAAGGGGCAGCCGATGCAAAGCGGGGCCAAAAGTTTACAAAGCTAATCAAAGAAATTACAATTGCGGCAAAAATGGGGGGCTCAGACCCTGAGTCTAACCCACGCCTAAGAACTGCTATCTTAAAAGCCCGAGGGGAAAACATGCCCAAGGACAATATCGATCGGGCCATTAAAAAAGGGTCCGGGGAGTTGGGCGATTCAACTTACTACGAGTTAACTTACGAAGGCTATGCCCCCGGTGGAGTTGCTATAATAATTGATACTCTTACCGACAACAAAAACAGAACAGCCAGTGAAGTTCGCAGCACTCTCACAAAATCGGGTGGTTCTTTGGGAACAAGCGGCAGCGTTTCATACATGTTCCAAACAAAAGGGGTAATAGCCTACGATGCCGAGGTTTATGAAGAAGATGAAATTTTGGAAGCGGCATTGGAAAACGGGGCTGAAGATATCTCCACAGAAGACGGAATAATAGAAGTAATTACCGAACAGGGTGATTTTAACGAAGTTTTAGAGGCCTTACAGGAAGCCGGTTATAAAGAGATTTCAGCTGAAATTTCTAAAATTGCCGATACGATGGTTACTTTGGATAACGATAAAGCCAGAAAGGTTTTAAGAATCATAGAAAGGCTTGAAGATCTTGAAGATGTTCAGCAAGTCAGTTCTAATTTGGAAATTCCATCCGATTTTGACGACGAAGAAGTGTAGCGATGGTTGTTTTAGGGGTGGACCCCGGCTTGGCAAAGACCGGTTGGGGTGTCATTAAAGCCGAGAAGGGGAAATACTGTACTGTTGGCTTTGGTGTTGTAAAAACCACAACTGATTCTTTATTGGAGAATCGAATACATACGATAGCCAACAGTATCGGTTCTCTGGCAATCGAATACGGCGTTGAAGCTGTTTCAATGGAAGATATCTTTTTTGCTAAAAACGTAAGTTCTGCTATCACAGTCTCTAAAGTTATCGGAGCTATAATTCAGCAACTCTCTTTGCAAAAACTTCCGGTCTTTCTTTTCACACCCCTTCAAATAAAAATGGCAGTAACAGGTTACGGAACGGCGGAAAAACATCAGGTGCAACAGATGGTAAGATTGCTGTTGAAGTTGGAAAGCATCCCAAAACCGGATCACGCCTCCGATTCCCTGGCAGCCGCAATTTGCTTAGTTACCAACAACCTGTTAAATAATCCTTTGAGGGGGGCCAAATAGTGATACAAGCTTTAATAGGTCAGATTATCAGTGTCGAAGAGGGGAATGCCGTTATTCGGATAAACGATTCGATTGAGTTTGAACTTACAATAAGCGGACAAACAGCCAGTAAATTGTCACAACTCAGAGGCGAAGATAAAAATAACGTTAGAATTTTAACTTATCTTATACACCGAGATGATTCTATGACCCTCTTTGGCTTTAATGATCAACAGGAACGTCTCCTTTTTTTAGAGCTTATTAAAGTGAACGGAATCGGCCCCAGACAAGCTATCAAAATTCTTGGCAGTGTCCAGGTTAATGCATTTATCCGAGCACTCGATGAAAGTGACGCCAAGTTTTTGGCAACTATTCCCGGAATCGGTCCCAAAACCAGCCAAAAAATTATTTTGGCATTAAGGGGAAATATTAACCTTGATTATGACGGTATGCGCACCTCGTCTCAGACTCCTTTACTGCCCACCCGCTACAACGACCTTGTTGCCGCCCTTTCTGATATGGGCTATGATAAACGACAGATTGTACCGGTTTTAGTTAAATTGATTGAAGAGAATGAGGAGTTTGTCGAAAAGGGGAACAACAGTGAAGTTGAACAGTTCCTTTTCAAAAATGCAATCATTAAACTTAGTTAGAGGTTGTTGTGGACGAGAGGGATAATTCGATACTTTCAAGCACATTTCAAAGTGACACTGATGCTCAGGAAAATATCCTAAGGCCAAAAACTCTTAAAGATTTCCAAGGTCAAAGCAAAATAAAAGAGAATCTCTCTATTTTTATAAAAGCTGCATTAAATCGAAAAGAGGCATTGGACCATGTCTTTTTAATCGGGCCTCCCGGTTTAGGAAAAACAACATTAGCCTCAATTATTGGCAATGAAATGGGCAGTGAAATAAGGATGACCAGTGCTCCCGCTTTGGAAAAACCAAAAGACTTAGCCGGCATATTAACAAATGTTACCGAAGGTTCTATCTTCTTTATCGATGAAATTCATCGGATGCGTCCTGCTTTAGAGGAGATGCTCTACGTGGCAATGGAAGATTTTGAAATCGATTGGGTTATAGGCCAGGGCCCGGCAGCCCGTACCATCAGAATTCCGATTCCAAATTTTACTTTGATAGGAGCAACCACAAAAGCTGGACAAGTCTCAAGTCCTCTGTACAGCCGTTTCGGAATCACTTGCAGAATCGAGTTTTATCAGGAAGATGAGCTTGTTGCCATAATCAGGCGCTCGGCAAAAATATTGGGAGCCCAAATAGATGAAAAAGCGATTAGGTTGCTGGCTAAAAGCAGTCGGGGTACTCCCCGAATAGCCAACCGCCTGTTAAAAAGACTCCGTGATTATGCCTCTGTTTTAGGGGATGGGACAATCAACGAAGAGATTGTCAAAGAGAGTATGAAACGTTTAGGTATTGATAATGAGGGTTTGGAAGAACAAGATCGCAACATTTTAAGAACTATAATAGAATTTTATGACGGCGGCCCGGTAGGGGCTGAGACTTTAGCCATAAGTGTCGGAGAGGCTATAGAGTCTCTTGAGGATTTTTACGAACCGTTTTTAATTCAGAAAGGGTATTTGAAAAGGACTCCCCGGGGAAGGGTGGCAACCGGCTTAGCTTACAAACTTTTAAATATTGAGAGCACCAAAGCAAACAATGAAGATCAAGGAATACTCTTTTAATCTGCCTGAACATCTGATAGCACAGTATCCCACAAAGACAAGAGGCGATAGCCGTCTGTTGGTATTAGATAAAAACAGCGGCTCCTTTATTGACAGTAATATTCAAGACTTTCCCTCATTTTTGGAAGAGGGCTCTTTAATAGTTCTAAATAATTCAAAAGTTAGAAAAGCTAGGTTATTTGGTCACAGTGAAAGTGGTTCAACTGTTGAGTTCCTTTTTATAAAAGAGGTTGAAAAGAATCACTGGAGTGCAGTTGTTTCTAAAAGCAAGCGCCAAAAAGTGGGTAAAAACTTTACCTTTGAAGGAAACAACTCTTCTGTTTATGAAGCAACTATAGCAGAAGAGTTAAATGACGGACTTAAAGTGGTAGAGTTTAAACAACCTATTGATGAGAACTTTTTTGAAGAGTGTGGTCATATACCGCTTCCCCCCTATATAAGAAGAGAAGATCAAGAATCTGATAACAACCGTTATCAGACAATCTATGCCAAACAGATAGGGTCTGTGGCAGCTCCGACTGCCGGGCTCCATTTTAATGAATCTGTTCTGAAAAAGATTAAACAGAAAGGAATTGAAATATGTGAGGTTACCCTCCATGTAGGTCTTGGGACATTTCTGCCGGTTCGCAGTGAAAATTTGGAAGAACACAAAATGCATTTTGAGTCGTATTATATTGATCAAAAAAGTGCCCAAACAATAAACGAAGCTCTTAAATCAAAAAGAAAAATCGTTGCCGTGGGAACAACCAGTGTCCGGACCCTTGAATCGGCTTATGATGATAAAACAAAAACTGTTTTAGCAGGCAGTGGTGATACCGACCTGTTTATTAGAGAGCCTTTTAAATTTAACGTAGTCGATCAACTTCTGACTAACTTTCATATTCCCGAATCAACTCTATTGGTATTGGTCAGTGCCCTTGCCTCAAAAGAAAAAATTTTAAAAGCTTACAGATGGGCAGTTGAAAATGAGTATCGTTTTTTCAGTTACGGGGATGCGATGTTTATCCGCTGATTACAGCAAAGAGAACTCTTTTAATTTTGAGACAATTATCTTGGTTATCTCCTCTTTACTTTTTGTTCCGTCAATTCGGACAAAAACAACCTCTTCAGGTAGGGCGGAGAAAATTACCTCATAATTATCCCTTACCTTAGTTAAGAACTCCTCTTTCTCAAAAAGTTCTCTGCCATTATCCCTTAACTCAATTCTCTTGATACAATCTTCAACCGGTGTATCGAGATAGAAGAGAAATTTGGGGTAGGGGTATTTATTCAACTTACGGACTTTTTCAAAACCGCATTCCACTGCCTGATAAGCCAAAGAGGAAAACAGATAACGATCTGAAATAACGACTGTTCCCTCTTCCATTTTTTCAACAATTCCGTTAATCGGATTATATAAATGGTCTTCTCGGTCGGCAGAAAAGAGCAGAGCTAAAGCCAGCGGAGTAGTGACTATCTCTTTTCTTAAAACAGAGCGAACTAAAGATCCGAGAGGGCTGCTAGTCGGCTCAAAAGTTGCGTGACAGTTAACACCGCTTTTATCAAAAGCTTCGGTTACCGAACCCATTTGGGTAGTTGCACCTGCTCCATCCAGACCTTCAATAACAACAAAACGTTTTAGCACTTCAATCATGGGTAGGCTCTCCTCTGTTTTAGTTTTATACTACCGATTCACAACTTTAAAAACAACTGGTTAAAATGGGGTATGTAAATCAGTCTATACCTATTATACTACAACAGAAGAAGATTGTTATATGAAGTATCACACAACGATATCTAACATTGTTTTTGCCCTATTGATACTCTTTGTAATCATAGGTCTCTTAAGCACTACAACAATTCAAAACAGGCTTCAATTTGTTGTAGAAAGCTTTGTTACCAAAACATTGGACAAAGAGTTAGGTGATAAAAACTATATTTTAAAGATCACTTCCATCGATAAAACACTCTTTTCTAACCTGAAACTGAAAGGGGTTTCTTTACAAACCTCTGAAGGGTATTTCATTGCAACAGCAGATGATATAGAAATTAAAGTACCTGTATACAGATTAGTTAATGCTTTGTTTTTCCCTAAATCAGCAAAAATAACAATTAATGCTCTAACTATTAACTACAACGATGAGAGCGAACTCCTAACTTCTCTTTTAAAAAATCTTAGCGGAGATACAAACAGTAAGCTTAAAAAGATTGAGCTTTCAATTAAAAACAGCAGCATCTATTATAACTCAAAAAACATCTATTTTGATGTTGATAAACTCAACTTAGATTTAACTCTCAATAAAGACTATTTAGATTCTTTATATCTTCAAAGCGACAGGCTGATATTCTCTGATAAAAGCCACCTTCTATTTGATGTTTCTCTGTTTAATGTCAATCTTCACAAAAAAAACACTTTGGAACAACAATTAAAAGGAGAGTACGCAAAACTTCTTTTTTCTGACAAACAAGAGAATTTAAAATTAGAATCTGTCGGTGGATTAATACAGATAGAAACTAAAGACATTGTTAGAATAGGAGAAGAATCAGCTAAAGTTGTTTTGAATAGTACCTATTTTAGTGGCAATTATAATGATATTAAAATTGAGCTGAAGGAGTTAGAACTTAAAGGTAAAACAGAGAGTTTAAGCTATTTTGATTCAAATGTAACTTTTAAGAGTCTTTTGGCTGATTATGAAAATTATAAACTAAAGAGTTCCGAAATATATCTTGAAGCAGAAGGAGAAGCCGGCGACCTCAAAGGAATTCTCTCTTTTAATGACTCAATTGAACTCTATAAAGATAATGATTTGGTTGCTTCTCTTAACAAA
>JBAYOE010000056.1:0-8506 GCA_041678405.1 Sphaerochaetaceae bacterium
AAACCAATTGATTCTCCATTGATTGCGAGTGTGGAGAGTGTCATTACAGGTTTTGGAATAGTTTACTCCTCTGATGCAACTAAAGAGGTGAAAATCAAAGGAGTTAAAGAGACATATTTCAATAAAGAAAGATTAAAGCAATTAGAAATCACCGGCAATTTTAAAAAGGCTAACTCAACTGCAGTTGCCTCTTTAATGATTAGTAACGAGATGGCCTCATTTTTAGGTGTAGAACTGGGAAACAGGGTTGCACTGATAGTTATTCCCGACTCCTCAAAAAGTGTTGTCAGACCCCTGTTAGGTGAGATTACTGCTCTCTATTGTAGCGGTTACTATGAATTGGATTCCAATTTGATTTTTATGAATTATGAGAGTGCCCAAAGATATTTTCCTTTGGAAAGAGACGGTTATCAGGAAATATTGGCAAGAGACTCTTCTGATGAAACATTGACTAAGATTATTAGTGAACTGGAGGAAAATGAAGGAAATCTTTTCTCTTGGGCGTCTTGGCAACAGTTTAATCAAAGTGTTTATCAAAATTTTATAACAAGCCGTCAGGTTATTTTGGTTGTTTTCTTTTTGATTTTAGTGACTGCTGCCCTTTATATCGGTTCCATTGCCTTAGAAATAGTGCAGGACTCTATTCAGAGAATAGCCCTTTTAAAAACATTTGGTTTAAAAAACAGTGCTCTGTTTAATTATTATTTCTCTCTAATAATTATGAATGTCGGTGCTTCGATTGGAGTGGGGTTAGCTATTGGAGTAAAGTTGGCAAACTATCTGCCGTTTTTATTAAACTATCTTGCCGGTAAAAACTACAGTTTCTTACGTTACTACCTGCTTGATTTCCCTATAATTATAAATTGGCCTAACCTCATTCAAATATGTGTTTCTTTATTATTAATAGCCTCAGTCACACTCTATTTCAGCCTCAGACGCATTAAGAAGATCTCTGTTTTAGAGTTGTTGCAACAAGATTAAATCGGGTATACTCTGAGCGCTATGAATTTTGAAGTTTTTGTTTTAGGAACCAGCGGAATGATGCCTCTTCCAGGGCGCTTTTTAACGAGTGCCATGATTCGCAGAGAAGGGGAACTTTTTTTATTCGACTGTGGAGAAGGGACTCAGATTTCTCTAAAAATGTTGAATATCCGCTGGAAAAAAATCAATTCTATTTTTATAAGCCACATGCATGCCGACCATGTAACGGGACTTCCGGGAATGTTGATGTTAAGCTCTCAGGTAGACCGACAGGAGCCTCTTTACATCTACGGACCACCCAAATTGGGTGAATATGTTGAACAGACGAGAAAAATATTGGATATGTATATAAATTACGAAATAATCGTAAAAACCGTGGAACCTGGAATAATTATAGAAACTGATGAGTACTATGTGAAAGCTTTCCCTTTGGAGCATACAAAGAAGTGTTTCGGTTACACTTTCAGAGAAAAAATGCGCAGTGGTGTTTTTTACCCTGAAAAAGCTTTAGAATTGAATATTCCCAAAGGCCCTTTATGGTCTCAACTGCAAAGAGGAGAAAGTGTTAGCTTGGAAGACTCTTCAATTATTAAAGCCCAACAGGTATTAGGTCCAAGCAGAAAGGGAAGGGCTTTTGGTTATATAACCGATACTCTCTACAAAGAAGAGATTGCAGAATCAGTTAAAGAGGTCGATTTGTTACTCTGTGAAGGGATGTTTGACTCTTCCTTGGAAGAGAGTGCCAAAGAGAAAAAGCATATGACTGCCAAACAGGCCGCTCTTGTTGCTAGAGAGGCCGCTGTTGCCTCTATGGGTTTGATTCACTACTCTCCCCGCTATACAGATAGGCAATTAAAAATATTGCTTAAAGAGGCTCAAAAAGTATTTCCAAACACATTTTTAGCTAAAGACAGAATGAGTATTGATTTGCCTTTGAAAGATTAAGAATCAACCTTCCAAAGATGAGTCGTAACCAATCAGTGTATAGCTACCCTGCTCAGATGCGACTTCACTGGCTATACCTAGTTGATGCAACAACTCTTGTTCACTTAACTCTAAATTATTTAATGAACTGAATCCAACTGTAATCTTATTAGAGGGACTCTCTTTCTTTACATCTTCAATAAAAGCAATAAGAACATTACGACACTGTTTAAATGAGTAGAACGGTAAAATAACAAACAGTTCATTCTGATTGACTTTGTAACAGTAAGAGATTTCATTCAGATTATCATAAAGTTGAGATTCCAACTCTTGGGTGAGGCGCATGTGAGCTAAAGAGAGTTCATAGTTGTTCTTTTTGGCCTCTCTTAACTCTACTTTCAATCTGTTATCAAATGTCTCTTCAATGACCTCTAAATACTCTTTGGGTAGATTTACATCGACAGTACTCTCACCGATTTCTTCCAACAGTTCACCAACAGCAGAACCTTTTACAATTTCATAGGGATAGCTGCTGAAAGAGACGCTTCTACTGAGAGCTTTGTAGATTTGGTCGGCTGGTTTAATCTCTTTGATTTGATCCTCAGTTTTGATAAATCCAAGAGTCGTTGGTTCAAATTGTTCAGTCTCAGAGATATCTTCTTTTGGCAACGTGTAAAGAGGACCTATATACATGTCGATATCTAAAACATCTTGGTCATCGGTATCTTCAAAGATTTTTGGAGGGGCTACGACAAAAGCAATTAAAGCCAATGTCAAACCGATGGCTACAGGTAAAAGCCTGATTAAAACAAAATAAACTTCCTCTTTACTAATCTGATAAAGAGGGATAACTTTTTGGATAAAAAAGTATGACAACGCAAAGAGTAAAAGCATGGTTATCAACGCAGATACTAACACAGTTGAAGAAAGGTTGGACTTTTTTTGATTTTCGATCAATCTTAATCTCTCCTAGGTGCAGACCATTGCTTTACAACAGTAGATGCAATTACTATTATTGTGAGTATTATAACGGTATAGATAATATATGACAAGGAAATATGTTGCTATATTTGTAGCTATTACAGTTTTGTTTTTCTCAATTTTTGAAACATTTTTTGGTTTTAAAGGATATTTAGTAAATATTGAGCATCAAAAGCGACTTCAAGAGAGTAAACAAGTTCTTGTAAATGGAAAATTAGAACTCTCTAAAAGTGAGAGTTTGTTAAAACAGAGCGACTCGAAAGAGAATATTTTAGGAAATGTTCAAATACTCGGATATGGACAGAGAGGTCAAACAATTTACTATTTTTTAAATGAAGAGGGTTCTTTAGACTCTAAACCTGATGAAAATAAGGTTATGGGAGCTACTATTAATACAGATATTCAAATTCAAAAAAGTTTTAGAGGATTTTCAAAAATAGTAAATCTGCTTTTTTCTCTGGTAATCTCTGTCCCAATAACACTTATTTCTCTTATAATCTCAAAAAGAAAAAACGATGATACGGAAAATTTTAGGGATAACAATGTTCAAAATTTTAGATGAAAACAATAATGAGAGTTTAACACAGTTAGCCACCCATCTTAAAAAGGGAGAGGTTGCAATAATCCCTTGTGATACTATTTATGGGATTGTCGGAATTTCACCGCAAAGTGAACAGGTTATTAGAAATATAAAAAACAGAAGCAATGAAAAATCTTTTATAGAGTTAATAACTTTAGAAATGGCAAATTTAATCTCAGCAAAAGAGTTGGATGAATCGTTGATAAAGTTCTGGCCGGGTCCTTTGACTTTAATTGTTGAAGATTCAAATAAAAATTCTAGGGCAATAAGAGTCCCTAATTCTCCGTTTCTTTTAACACTGCTTAAAGAGATAGGTTCTTCCCTATACAGCAGCAGCGTTAATATTACCAACCAAAAGCACTTAACTGATTTTGATAAGATAGTTGAGCTTTTTGGTTCTAAAGTTTCTTTATTTGTCAGAGGGACCATCGATGAAAAGGCTCTTCCCTCAACTATTTTGGATGTCCGAACAAAACCGTATAAGCTTATCAGAGAGGGCGCATTAGATCTCAGAGCGTTTTTAGAATATTAAACGATCTTACGAACTTCAATATAAAATCGTTTCTCATGAGCCTCACCCATAGAAAATGTTTTTCTGGGGAGTGCACCGTCTAATTTAATGGTTTCAAAAAAGTCGTGTTTATCGATAGCCGGTAGAAAAAGTCCGATGTTACCACTTTTTGAACCTAAGGAGAGTGTTACATCCGCTCCGTGAATGTAATCGACTCTGACATCCTTTTCGATTAGTTCATCCAAAGTCAGCTGGACAGTCCCTGCCGTACAAGAGGCTTTTCCCTTCTCAATTTTGATTAGTTTTAATCCTTCTGTATCAACATAACCGACTCTCTGATACTCATCCCGCTCTTCAACTGCTTTTAAAAGGGACTCAATGTTTGAATATCTTTCGATGTGATATTCTTCGCAGTTAGTGGCTAATTGAGTCAAGAAGAGCTCTTTATCAGTGTCAAATAAAAGTCGGTGAATAGGTTCAAATACTAACCCGGGATCGAAAATATTCATGATTTCAGCCAATGCATAGCGTGCCGGATGGTTCTTTCGCTCTTCCTCATTTAAAGTAACTTTAATATCTTCCCAACACGATTTTGCGGTTGCCAAGGAGTGATTGCCGTCACCCATTGCAAATAAGATTGGGTTATCGGAATCACATTTGCTATTTAATTTTTCAAAAGCAGTAGCAATCTGTTCGAAAATTTCATCTTGGTTAATTTGATATGCTTTAATTCTTCCGCCGCCTTCCATCAATTCTGTTTCATAAACTTTTTTTAATGTAGAGCGGATAGTTAAAAGTGGTCCGATAAGCAGATGATATTCATCGTCTATTAAGACTAAAATATGGGGTAACTCGTAAGGGACGTCTTGGCGAATAAGCTTGCGGGGAGGGATACGGCTTAAAATAGTCCCTTCAGTTGCCCTAATCGGACTTTTTGAATCTTTACTGTAATCATATTTTTCCAAATCAAGGGCAACAATCAATCCCCATCTTCCCGGACCGCCGTTGGTTTCTCTGTGGATAAGAAAGAAGCTATTTTTATAAACATCAAAGAGTTCTTTTTCCCTATAAATGTTCATAGATTTTCTGATATCATCAATTCTTTCATCTAAGTTGGGCTTCTCTAAATAGACTTCGGGTAATATCAGCCGTAAAGTTGAAGGGCTTTCACCCACGTAGGAGTCAACCCTCTGCCAATACTGTTCTTCAGATGTGTACTGGTCACAGGCAACAATAGCCCATTTTTTTAAATCAATCTCTTTTTTAGGAAGCAGGATATCGGGGATACCGACACCAATTGCCTTCATTCTATCAATAGCAGAAACCACTAGTGCAATCCTTCATGCTTGGTTGATCCAAAGTTGATTGTCAAAGCATTCACTGAGTTTTGAAAGAGAATATAGCAGAAATCGAAATCTCTTTCCAGCTACTCTCTTTATTCTTCCTTTTTTTGTGTTATAATTGACCGATGTTAAAAGCAAGACGTTCGTTGGCGCTCTTTTGTCGATTTCATACTTACATTCTATTAATCTATCTGTTCTTTTTTGGTCTTTTTTTAATTCAACTATACAGACCAATATCAAATCAGTTTTTTGATATTTTATTTAGAGCCAATTATATTGTGGCTTTGGTTTGTTATCTTTACGCTACAGCTATTATTTTATTGGCTGTTTTCTTAGCCTTTGTTGATAAAATTTTTCCGTTAAAAGAATTTTTTCTTACATTGTTAAAAATACTCATAGTTGTTGTCTGTCGCTTTCTGTTTTTGTATTATCAGGAAATTACTACTCGTGGAATAAAACTCTATTTCTAAGGAGTCAACATGGAAAAAAGAGTATGGGCTTTAAGAGGAGCTACTCAGATAGAAGAGGATAGCAAAGAAGCTATAGAGAGGGG
The DNA here is from genome assembly GCA_041678405.1 of Sphaerochaetaceae bacterium. Lineage (GTDB taxonomy): Bacteria > Spirochaetota > Spirochaetia > Sphaerochaetales > Sphaerochaetaceae > JBAYOE01. The sequence goes on from JBAYOE010000056.1 coordinate 5,874, forward strand.
AGTAAAAGAGATGATAGTGCAACTTTTAAAAAACAATAATCTAAAAGTTGATGACTTAATCTCTATTCAATTTACAATTACTGATGATTTAAGCTCTTTTAATCCAGCAACTGCTTTGAGAAATACTATCAAAGAGATTAATAATGTTCCCCTTTTTTGTATGCAGGAACCTAAAATAGAGAACTCACTAAATAAAACAATAAGGGTTTTAATATATCTGTATGAATCACATAATTTTAAAGCAAAGCATCTCTATTTAGGGGGAGCCACCAATCTAAGGAGAGACCTTAAATAAATTATTATTGACACTATCAGTCTCATGTGTATTATTAAGATGGAGGAAGTTATGAGAAACTCAATTAAAATAGTATTTGTTCTTATCCTTTTAACGCCTTTTTTATTTGCAAATCAGGCAGTTTATGAAAAGGCCGATTCCCTTTACTGGACAGATAAATATGAAGAGGCAGTCAGCTATCTTAAAGGAGAGCTCTCTAACACCACAGATAACAAAGTCAAAGCAGAAATTCTTTGGCGTTTAGGAAGGGCAACGCTCGCTATAGGTGACGAATTAAAAGACGAAGGTGCTTCTAATGAGACTCTTTTTGCAACATTTGAAGAGGGACAGGCATTTGCAGAACAATCGATAGAGAGTTTTCCCTTGGCCATGGGACATGTTTATCGTGCCAGCAATATAGGTAGATGGGGTGAGACAAAAGGACCTTTAAACTCCCTCTCCAAAGCAAAACCGATGAGAGATGATTTTACTGTCGTCATTGATCAAATGAGAGTAACCGATAACACAATCTCATGGTATGTGTTGGGACAACTCTACTACAAACTTCCCGGTTGGCCGATTTCTTTTGGGGATTTAAATACAGCAATCTCATATACAAGAAAAGCCATTGATACCATTCCGTCGGAAAATCTATACCACGGTCATTTCAAAGCATTGGCTGAAATGCTTTATAAAAGAGATTACAACGCCAAAAAGCGCAGTACTTTCATTGCAACACAAGAAAAAGAGTGGAATAAATCTAAACAGAGCATTCTGGACCAACACGCCTATTATGAAGGGGCAAAAGGATCTTCTGCAATCCCATTTTACTCACCGGTTGCCTTGGATAAAATGAGTGACCGTCAAGAGGCTGTGATGTTGCTTAAATATGCTCAAGCAAAATATAACATCTGGCCGTTTCACAGCCGGGCAGATATCAGAACATTCGATGCAATCGGCGATATGTTGAAGCAATGGGGTTTTTGAGCTTGACCAAAGAGTAAATATTTTTTATTCTACCATCCGAACGCCACCTTAGCTCAGCTGGCCAGAGCACGTGACTTGTAATCTCGGGGTCGTCAGTTCGAATCTGACAGGTGGCTTCTTTTTTATATCCCAAGCATCATGGTAACAGAACCAAAGTAGATCATCAGTCCCGAGATATCGACAATTGTTGTTATTGCCGGACTTGCCACAACCGCCGGATCCATCTTCATTTTTGAGACAATCAACGGAAGTGCCGCCCCTATAAGAGTTGAAGAAACAACCTGTAAAGAGAGCGCGAATGCAATTGCAACTGCGATGTTTATTAATTGAAACTCCGGCGGTACAAAAGTAGAACGGCTCATTAACATCACCCTGCCAAAAGCCACAACGGCAATAACTAAAGCGGTTAAAAAGCTAACTTTGAATTCGTTCCAAAGAACCTTAAGCAGGTCGTTTCCTTTAATGTCTCCGATGGCAATCGACCTTATGATTACTGTCGCCGCTTGGCTTCCGACGTTTCCTCCGGTATCCATCAACATCGGTAAATATAGGGCTAAAATCATCAGCTGACTTAAGGAGTTCTCATATTTATGTAAAACAACACCCGATAAAAGACCAACAAAAGCTAAAATAATTACCCATACAATTCTGTTGGAGAAGTGTTGAAATGAACTGACTGCAAAGTAATTCTCGTCGGAGTGGGAACCCCCAATGGCCATGAATTTCTCCATATCTTCTGAGAATTCCGATTCCATTGCATCAAAAGCGTCGTCGTAAGTAATAATACCGACAATGTTTCCCTCTTCATCGACAACCGGAAGGCTGATTATGTCATACTTCGATATTTTTTTTACTGCCGATTCTCGGCTGTCACTGGTTTTTGCATAAATCAAATCGGTTGTCATCATCTCTTTAATCAGCACTGTAGGTTCTGCCAAAATGAGGTCTTTTAAGGTTATTGAGCCTATAAGTTTGTTTTGTAAATCGACAACATAGATATTATAGGGGGTCTCTATTTCAGTAGCTATTTTTCGGACATAATCTATTGTCTGTTCGGCACTCATTGAATCGGTGACATAGAGAAACTTACTGGTCATTATAGAACCGGCTGTTTTCTCTTTATAGGAGGAGAGTATTTCAATATCGCTACGAACTTTCTCACTGAGAAGAGCCAAGACATCCTGAGCCGATTCTTTGGGCAGCAACTTAATTAAATCAACACGATCGTCGTGGTACATATTTGTAATCAGGTTTGCCTTTTCCCCTTTCGCCATACTCATAAAGAGTTCCACCTGCTGTTCTTCTTCAAAATGAGAAAATACATCTGCTTTAACCAGAGGTGGAAGTGTATTTAAAATTTTTAGAAGTTGGC